>SBGE01000170.1 GCA_006226755.1 Deltaproteobacteria bacterium
TACAAGAGTTTTCAAAACTTCTTATCCCGTCAATCCAGCCATTGCCACCATAACTGAGAGGACCCATAGCTTTTTTCTTCCCAGTACCTTTCAAACCATTAAGATCTATCCAACTCAAACTTTTCACTGCCCGAGTTCCAGCAACATAGAAAAGTCTCTTCGATTCTGAAAAATCTTTCTTTTTCTCAATGTGATACTCTTTTATGTACACAGGAGTGGTAAATGGCTTTTTTTGGTTACTTTCTTTTTTCCATTTAAAACTACCTGGCATCTTTCCGAAATAACCATCCATTCCTCCCCAGCGCCCATTGGAATGCATCCCCCCCAAAAGGACGTGTTCAAATTCCAATCCTTTAGAAGCATGGACAGTCATGATAATGACCTTGCCACTATTTTTGCCGAAACAGAAATCTAAAGAGTACCTGTCATCTAGATATTGCTCGAGAAGAGAAAGTGCCGTATCAGGATTATCGCCTGATAAACTGGAAATAGTTTTTATGAAAGCCATGTTATTTGTGTAGTTGGAATTACTCAAACCACAGTCAAAGACAAAGCTCTCATATGCAGAAGATAATCCTAATGCCTGTGCGTCTCTTTTGAACTTTTCAATTTTAGTGAGCTCAATTTCCATATTCTCAATTTTCAAGTGTTTGAGATAGGCATTGAGAATATTCAATATGGCATTTGTACTGCTAGGCTCGTCTTCAGTTTTTACTGATTTTAATAGTAAACTAAACATTCCCATTAAAGGGTCTTCACCGCCTGGAATTTTTACCTGTGCAGTAAATCCAACATTTTCCTGAATCATATGACCGATCAGATAGGTGGAAGGCTTCAAGTTCCTATAAAGGATACATACCCTATCTTCGGAATGGGTCTGCCTTAACTCCTTGATCTTCTCCAGAATTTCCAAACTTTCGGCATAGTCCAAATGACTGGGGTTTCCTGTTTTTATAGCGGTTTCACCTTCGATCACTTCTACATGAATTTTGAAAAGGTCTCCTTCTCCATGTCCTGTACCAGTTGGAAACTCTTGGTAATCGACATGAACAGCACCTTCATCAACACCTTCATAACCAAAACCTTTTTTGAAAATATCTTCGAAAAGATGATTATTAAAATCGATGACGTTCTTAAAGCTTCTATAGTTGTTTCTCATGGTCAGAGTCTGGGGAATTTTTTCCATACAGGATTTAAAAACACCCAATTCGCCACCACGAAATCCGTAAATAGCCTGCTTTAAATCTCCAACACAAAAAAGTTTTGTTAAATTTCCTTCCAATATTCGATTAACGATATCAAACTGGACCTCAGAAGTGTCTTGAAATTCATCAATAATAAAATAGCTATAGGTTTCTCGTACGCGCTGACAGACTGATTCGTTTTCAAGTCCTCTTAAAACAAAATATTCCAAGTCACTGAAGGTAACCCCAGGATACATCTTATAGTTTTCTTCAATATATGAAAAAATATCACGAATGACTGTCTGAAACTCGATCAAGATTCCTTCTCGATGAGATTCATATTCTATAAGACTCTCCCCATAAGATTCAATAAATGTACGCAAGTCTTTCATCTCTTGCATATATTGATAAACTTCTGGATATTTATCTTGAGAAGGTGCTCTTATCCCCTTGAAGTCTTTAAAAAACGAAGCGGCTCTGTGAAGAAAAGATGTGTCATATTTTTCATGCTCCGCCAACAAATCTCTCCAAGCTGCAATGTATGGATACCATTTGCTCTTTTCTTCTTTGTTGTATTGAAAGATATCCAGTGGTTCCTTGAGTAAGCTGGTCAATTCCATCATACCAAAGAGTTCTTCCAAATGTTCATTCAGAGGTATTTTCAAACTTGAAGTAATATTTTGATTTTTCCACATGATGCGAAGGTCTGGACTATTAAAAATAGACTTCATGATGTCCAAGATTTCTTTTTTATGTGAAACAACAATTTCATACAAAATTGGTGAATCAGACTTCAGTTGTGTTTCGTTAAATGTAAACCATCCTTCATATAGTTCACTAATTCGTTCACCACTTTCTGCATCTGAAATGACATTTATTTCATTGCTGATCTCTGGGAAAAACCCTTGTCTTAAAAGCTTGAAACAAAAACCATGAATGGTTCCAACTGTCATATATTCCAAGGCTTTGGTCGCGAGCTTCCACTTCACCTCTTGAGGTTCAACTTTTTGCTGTAATTCAAATCTATCTTTTAGCCTTAGAGCAAGCTCACCTGCTGCCTTGTTGGTAAAAGTCATCATGACAATACCTGCAAGGTATTTCCGTAACTCATGAAGATATTGATCTTCGTTCAAATCAGATTTCTTTTTGTTAAATTCACTCACTAAATGAACAATGTGTTCCACAAGAACAAATGTTTTTCCCGATCCTGCTCCTGCACTTAGCAGAACGCCTCCATCATGTTGAATGGCGACTTTTTGCTCTTCGTTAGGTTCTCTGACTTTTGGTGCTTCAGACATTCTCAACCTCCGTTCTCGGGCAAATTGTCTTAGCAGGACAAAAACCACAACTATCCGTCTTCACTGGCTTGATTCGAAATTCCTTATCGTCTTTCATCTCTTGCCATTTTTGATCCATAAAAGTTGAAAACTCATGGAGTTTTTCTGGAAGTTCATATTTCGGAAGAACTGGTGAAATAACTTTTAAATTTGGTAGTTCACCCAATATTGGAACCAGTTCTTCATGAAAAACCATTAATTTGGAAGTTTTAATATCAGAAAGATTGAAATATCCGATCATGGCTAGTTCAGTAGGCGTAACTTTTGAATAGCGACAATAAAACAACAACTGAATTTTTTTGAATTTTTCAACTTCAGCCGGTGAAGGGATACTTGCCTCTGATCTTTTAAAATCAATGATGAAAGTTCCGTATTTTGTTTGCGCGAGACAGTCAATTGAGCCTGTTATTTCTTCATCTTTAATCGATTTTTCAAACTCAAACCTGCAATTATCATCCATTAGATAAAAATCTAATAGGGCCTTTATACCATTTGATGAGTAGTTTCTTATTTCTATCAGATATGATTCTTTATCCAGTTCATTAAGACATAAGTTTTGAGCCTCAATAAAGTCCTCCAGAACTCCTTGTGTAATCTTGAGATGCTCTGATTCGCTCCATGTCTTGTGAGTTTTCATATAACTCTCAATAACTTTGTGCTGCAAACTCCCCATATCCATCGCTAGGATAAGCTCGTTTGAGTTAACCCTTATATCCAATTCTTCAACGTAACTATGAAAATATTTGCGAGGGCAATCAAGATAAGTTTGCAATCTCGATGCGCTGAGTTTTTTCATTTTTATCTCAGCTTTTTGAATTCTTTCTCTAGAGACATCCAAGATGGTATTATCCTTGGCCTCATCTTCCTGGTTTAATGCAATCAAATTATAGTTTTTGAATACACTTGCCCAGTTTAGATCATGCTCCAAGAGATCTTTTTCTATAAAAAGATGCGTTTTTTCTGAACTGATAATTTCTTTTAAATTTGAAGACACTATTTGAAATTCAAATTCAGGTCTTTTGACTGGACCAATACTAGAAAGAATTTCCATCACTTCTTCAGAATAAAAATCATCTTTCCCTTTTAGTGGAGAATATTTCCCTGAAATTACGAGAACTGTGTCCTTGTCCTGATCAAAAGTCTCCAAGGATGCTAACCCCTTGACCTCTCCCCTACACTTCTGCTGACTTAATGGAATACTTGAAACTCGAGGAGAATTTAGTTGAACAACTTCTTCCAATAGACCGATTTCAAAAAGGCCAAACTCTGAAAACGCATCAGTAAGTTCAGTCATCTTATCTATTTCTTTAATTATCAAATCATAAACCTTCAGTTTCCTGAAGTTTTTGGTCTTTTTTTCAAGTTCCTCTTGAAAGAGGTTGGATACTTTGGCTTGAAGTTCCTCACTGGAAATCATTCCATTCAATTTCTTTTTCAAATCATTGAATGTTTCTCTAATCAATGAAGACAGAAGATCTGCAGAAGTTTTAAAAAAGAGACCTCCCAAAGGAATTTCTAAGACCTGATTGAAATCCGGTTTTTTCTCCGCAATAAAAACATCGAGGGCTTCAGAATTCTTTCCTTCCCAGCAAAGTAAACTGTCTCCTAGTCTGTTTTTCAAAAATGTATTGTAAGTTCGATCAATGGACTCACTTTCTACTTGTGGAGGTGTTTCAAACTCTGCATCAAGCCACTTCGGCCAATCAAAATCAATTGCATACTCCAATGCGGACTTGTTGATTGGAATGAAAAGCTCATTATTAAGGGCCAAAGATTTCAAGAGATCGACCTGACTTCCGGAGAGATGGGAGAAGCCATAGAAAATCATATTAACACTTGCTTCATTTGCTCCGGACTCTTTGATCTTCTCTGCCAGATAAGAGTAAGCCGCGTGTTCATCCAAAATTCCAAGAACGGGACTTTCAACAATTTGCCAAAAGACAGCAATGACCTCCGCCATTTTGGGATCGAGGTGATTCAAGACTTCATTAATTAAATTTGCATCTAATGAATAAGATCGAAGATCTGTAAAAAGCGTGAATGACTGATTAAAAAGTTCATCTGGAAGTTCTTGAAATTTTGACTTCCAGACACCTGCCAGAATGACCATGAGTTCCGACTTTCTGGTGATTTTCAAATTGTCGGCATGTTTTTGAACCAAGTCGGAGACAAACTTGGCGATGGTGACAACTTCTACACTCCCTGAACTATAGGTAGAGATATCGAGCTTATCTCTGAAGCCGTCAGCAACTAATGGATTCGGACAGACTATTACAGAAGATAACTCCCTGGTTTCAGACAAGAAATCCAATGAAGTTAACTCTCTCGATGTATCATATGTTATAATGCTTAGCATCTATACCGCCATGTTTACAAGTCCCTCAATGGAACGTAAGAATGGTCATTCATAATACTAAAAAAGAGATGCGCTAACCATGCTACCTGAATCAAAAGTTCTAAGCTTTCTTGACGAAAAATATGGGTTTTCGCTTAGGTTCTTGGAAGGACAACGTCTTATCCATGATCTGGCCATAATTCATGATGTTAAAAAAGAGGGATTCAGTTTTTTTAGAGAGTTGGTTTTAACCAGTATGCACCTCATCAGCTACCTTAAAACTGATGAAGGATTTGGTCTTTTTATTGATTCAAATGATCCCTACTTTAGATTCAAAATAGAGTCTAATGAACATGGATCAATGAGAACACTTCTATTCCCTGAAAATTTCAATCTGTTTCCAGAGAAAATCAATGCTCAAGTTCGCTTGGCAAAGATCAACCGAACAAATCCTGTTCCTTATACTTCGATTATTGAAGTCAAAGATACCAAGCCATCAGAAATCGCGGATCAGATTTTAAAAGATAGTTATCAAGTAGAAGGAAAGATCTATCTTTCAACTGAAAGTGATCAATCGTTCTATCTTACAAAACTTCCCCGCAAAAACGTGAACAAGCAAGTCGATGAAGTCTCTTTTGAAGAATTTTGGAATCTCAATGGTGACAAAATTATGAACGTTCTAGACCAAGGTCTCACTGATTCATCAATGATCAAAAATAAGTTAATCGAACTTGGATTCACTTTTCTTCATGCAAAAAGTATTGAATTCAAATGCCCTTGCAGCCGACAACAGATGTTGTCAGGGGTTTTATCTCTTGTTCATTCCCATACATTGGATGAGATCTTTGAAGGCAAGAAAGATATCGAAACTCGTTGTGACTACTGCAAGACTCACTATTTGATTTTAAGAGATGAAATTGAATCGTTGATTAAAAATTAAAGATATCGAATTTCTTTCTTTTTGGTTTCCAAAATACACGTGGTCCGATCTCATTTTCGTTATATACACCACAAAAATTCTCTGACGACGCTCCTGATGCAAACACTGGTGAAATCAAGCCTGAATTTCTAAATATGATATGATTTCCAGACTTTTCAAATTCAGCCCATTCTTTTCCCTCTTTAGGAAATTCGAACTCTCTAGGATTAGATGAAGAAACCAAAATGAGAGTATTATTACGAGATTTCATATTCTCATAAAACCAGAAGTGAATCTTTTCAAGTTCATCCAACATCTCTCTGGCTGCAGCAATATCTTTTTTCATCAATGCATTTAAATAGGATTGATCTCTAACGATGAACATCTTCATACCAGATTTGGTTACAAACTTTTCCCAAACTTTTTTTATGTTCACTAACGGGGAAGCAAAACAAATTTTTCCTTTGCATGACTTGTCATAATAGACATCCCCTTGCTCTATCCCTACTTGTTCTTGATAATGAAAAGTCTTAGCACCAGGAACCTGCGGTCTCATGACCCAGTATGTAGGATCATTCCAAAAATCATCTCGACCTTCACAATTTTTAGAACCAACGAAAGATTCTTCTTCAGAAATTCCCATCTCAAAAATTCCTACAGAATAAGACTTTTCATCGCTTCTTTTCCAAACAGGCGCTTGTTTGAAATCTTCACAACTGGCCTTGATGTTATTACTTCCCATCGTCTGACTTAAAAAACTACTCTTGATATCAGGTCTCAAGTCATAGAGATTGAAAGACCATGCCTTTCCAAGACAAGTAGCTTTTTCAAATGATGTGATCTTATTGGCATTTTGAAGATTAAATCTCAGCATTGCCAAATGTTCTTCTTGCAAACCTGCAATTTGAAACCAAATGATATTTTCAGGCTGTCGACCAAAGGAGTGTTCCTTCAAGTTTACAGTTTGAACCTTTGAGCAAGATAAGCTGAATAAACAAAAGACTAAGAAAAAGTTAAGCTTCAATTTTTGATCCATCTCGAGAGTGAAAAAACATACCCAGTTGAAAACATATTGTGAGATACCAAGTATAGTTTCGTAGTTCCCCAAAATTATAACTCAAAACCAGAACTAAAATCAGACTGATATCCGCGCAAATTAGCCCTCTCGATATTTTTTCTTTGTTAAAAGTAAGTATCTGAACGACAAGAAAACTGACACACATTGTAATAAAGCCAAACAATTCGCCAACGTGGTTAGTTATGGTCATCACTATGAGTGCCACCAAGAAGGGAAGCTTTAAGAGAATTCTATGTTGAGCACTTTTCCGATCAAATCGATCAAGATCAACAAGTCGCAGCAACCAGATCAGTGATAGAAGTCCCGGATAAACAAAATTGAGCGTCAATTGGACGCCAGGTCGCCAAAGCCTCTCTACTAAAACGATAAGCACTATCCCATTGAAGGCCAGCCAGCTCTTCTGCTTTAAAAAGTTCTCTCTACCCTGTTTTTGATAAACGAAAAAAAGAAGCGAAAGCCCGATGAGAAGGGACAAAGTGAGGGCCAAGGTATCTGGGAAAAGTCTAATGAATTTCATAGTTTTTCATTCAAAGTTTACCCTAAATAACTTATCCTATCTTTAACAATTTCAGCAGTTTGTTTATTCCAAGAAGGAGTTTTCGACAATGACAGATTCACTGCACCTCGCCACAAGAGAAATCATGTGGAACATCCCACCATCATTCAAAGTTGCCATGTATGCGTTACTAGTTATTAGTAGCATCATTTGCCTTTTGGGCTTTTATAAAAAGTTCATGTTTGTCACGAACGGTGAAGGCTTTGGCGGACTAAAAAAACTTCTTCCTGAAAAACTTAATTGGGGTAGTTTTTTTCATACTGCCTTTTTGACTGGAAAAGTTCCCAGGTTTAAAAATGTCGCCATTTTTCACGGACTGATTTTCTGGGGCTTTGTTGTTCTATGGATTGCTACTGATGTTGTTGCTATTCATTACGATACCCCATTTAAAATTTTCAAAGGGACAACTTACATTGTCATATCGTTCCTAGCTGATATTGCAGGTGTGGCCTTATTGCTGGGCCTAGCCCTGGCCTTTCACCGTAGATATATCAAAAAACCTGATTACCTTTCTGCTTCTAAACCAAAACAAGAGATGTTCATGTATGGGATGCTGACATCGCTGGTTGTTATTGGTTACTTGATTGAGGGTGTGAGAATTCTTGGAACAGGAATGCCAGAAGGTGAAGCTCAATGGGCTCCTGTTGGATATGCTCTCGCCACCATCTTCAATACTTTCGGAATGAACGACGAAGCTTGGTCTACTGTTTATAGAGGAATGTGGTTCTTTCACATGGTTAACACCATGGTCTTTGTTGCGGCCATCGGTCATACAAAGTTTTTCCACATCGTAGCACTTCCATTTGCTGCACTTCTTACGCCCAAAAGAAGAGGCGCTGTACTAAATCCTATGGATTTTGAGTCCGCCATGGCCGAAGATGCTTCAGAAGAAGAAATGTCTTTTGGTTTATCTAAACTCTCGGGACTTACATTCAAAAATAGGCTCGATCTCATTAGTTGTGTCGAATGTGGAAGATGTACACAAGTTTGTCCTGCCAACTTGGCCGGTAAACCTCTGAACCCAAAAACAATCATCACCAAAACCAGAGACCTGGCTTACTCAGCTCAGGGTGATGCAGAAATCTGGGGTGAAAATCCTATTTTTGAAAGTAACGAGCTCGACTCTTGTACGACTTGTGGCGCTTGTATGGAAGAATGCCCGGCCAATATTGAGCACGTCAACTTAATCATGGAAGCCAAAAGATACAAAGCACTTACTCTTGGAGACTTACCTGCTGACGCTGCAACCGCAGTTCAAAAGATTCAAGTCAATGGTAACCCATGGGGAATCACGCAAGATGATAGATTCAAATGGGCGGACGGATTGGATATTCCAGTAATTGAAGCTGGCAAAAAAGTTGATTACCTTTACTATGTTGGTTGTGCTGGCTCTTACGATGCTGCCAACCAAAAGGTAGTATCTGATACTGTCATGATGTTAAAGAAAGCAGGCGTCAGTTTTGCCGTCATGGGAAAAACTGAAAAATGTAATGGAGATCCAATCAGAAGATTTGGAGATGAATATTCATTTACAGAAATTGCTATTGAGAACATCGCAACAATGAACCAATACGAATTCGATAAAGTTGTAACTCATTGTCCACACTGTCTGCATACAATTGGAAAGGAATACGCCAAATTTGATGACGGACAATTCGAAACAGTTCATCACACTGAATTGCTGGCTGATCTTCTTAAATCTGGAAAACTCAAGCCAACAAAGCAAGTTGATGAGAGTCTGACTTTCCATGATCCTTGCTATCTTGGAAGACATCATGGTGAGTACAATGCCCCAAGGGCCATTCTCGAATCTATTCCTGGTGTCAGCATGAAAGAGATGGAAAAGAATAAGGACGAAGCACTCTGCTGTGGAATGGGTGGAGGAAACATGTGGTACGAACTTCCAGAAGGGAAGCATCCTGCACTTAATCGTCTCGAACATGTCGGAGAAACAAAGTCCCCTAAACTGGCAACTGCATGCTCGTATTGTTTGATCAATTTCAACTCTTCGAAGTCGAACGTTGCCTCAACGGAGAATTTAGAAATCGAAGATGTTGCTTCAATTCTTGCAAAATCCATTGAATAAAATTTTTCTTCTATTGGTGCTGGTCCTTTCTGGACCAGCATTTACTCAAACAGAAGGGAAAACCAAGCTTGAATTTCCAGGAGTAGCTGGTTCACTGGAAGAAATCATCTCCATTCATCGGAACCAATACGAAAGTCTTCTCGAAAAGGTCGGAAAAAATCCCAAGTTGATGAATCAGTTAGGAAATATTTCAGAGGTCAAACTCAACAAATATTTCATGCGATCGATTCTATTTCACTCCGATTATCGCTATTTGAAATTGGCTGAAGGAAACGAATGCACCTTCTACGCCTTGATTGAAAATAATCTTATCAAGACAACCAAAGGAAATATCGACAATGTTTTGATATCTTTCAAGAACAAGGATAACAAAAGAGAAAGTGCTCTTGTCTTGAAAAAAGACTTTCTTGATTTTGTCTACAAAACCAAATGTTTCCAAAATAAGGAAATTGGATTACTTTTCAATAGCGAGAATCTTGCACGAACAATCAAGCAGCTCAAATTTCAAACACCTAAAACTAGAAAACAATGTGTTGGAATTCTAAGAGAATGGCAGAGTAATCCCTATACTCCATACCTTTGCAAAATACCTGAAGTCGTACTCGAGGGAAAAAGATCTCGTAACAGACTAGCTTCAATTCCAGAATCAGAGATATTAAGACGTAGATACTATCGAGATAAGATTGCTCAGGCCGAAGGCTTGGCGCAAATCGTTCCATTCTTTGAAAGAAGTTATCTAGAAAACCTTTGTCTCTCTATTGCTGATGAAACAAAGTTTTGCTCTGCTTATCTGGCATCAGATGTTTGGAGTAAAGTAGTTAACGGAGAAGAGCCAAGAGAAAAACTGGAATATAAATGTAGTCATCTTCTTAACAAGCCACGCCCTTTGACTTTGGCCCAATTGCGTTCTTGTGCAGTTACCTTTCTAAAAGAGCCGGAATCATGCATTACCTTGGGTGCTGCTGACTATCCATCGATTTTTCCACGAAGCAAGTGTGATGCTATTTCAGATGCCCTCTCCGTGAGTCGAATGAAAACGAATTACCAAGATTGTCCTGCTGAAGTAGACAATGAAGGTATTGTTAATATCCACAGGATACTCAATCACTTGAATCCACGTAAAATCACTTCAACCCCTGATACATGTGCAAATGAAACCAATTTCTCATTTGCCAAGTTGAATATAGATTATAAAAATGCTGACGCATGGCCTTTAAAAATTTGCTTCTTCGACAAAATTGAAGACAAAGAAGTTTGCGAACAATACATTCCAGGTCAAAATCCCAACTCTGACCTAAGTGAAGGTAAAGTTATTTCAAAGATTCTCTACAGGATCAAAGGAACTCCTTCTAATTTGGTATGTAAAAGCGTTAAGAAGCAGGACTACAATCCTAATTTACTCGAATATAAAGTTGGTTGTTGGGTTGTTTATGATGACGATATTTGTACGACTCTACATTGCCCAAAAAGAATTTTTGTAGACCAGAAGCAAATAACAGAGCTCACATTCAAAGGGAAACCTTTATTTGAATATTTCCCGAACTCGTTTTCAAACGAGAAGTTTTCACTAACTAATATAATTAATGAAACCTATAAGCTTGAGCCAAAATTAGTCAGGAATCTTACTGAGCTCAAGTACTTTTTTGACAATACTAAAGACGGAATCATTCATGGGATTGGTTGTTCAGAGGATCTCTACCCCACCTTGTTTCATAAGAAAGGATTTAACCAATGCTCTCCTCTACCATTCATTATTGATGGCTATAAAATAGCTTACGGTAATACTTTTTTGACCTTGAGAACCGGGATTGATGACATTCACTCCCCTAGACCTCTCGTTTGGAATTATTTATTCAATGCAGTTGCTGGTTATAGAGAGATTCATCCACTGAACTTATGGGCTTTGTATGCAATTAAGAAATAAAATACTGTTGCTCGCCATTCTCTTCTCAACCTCAGTTTTCGCAAGAAACAGTACGCTTCCAATTTTAAAAACCAAGTCAGATGTTCGTGATATTCGATTTATATCAGCGAGTGGAAATTTTACATATTATCAAAGACGCTCAGGTTCACTCTTGCTCTCTACAAATTATAAAGTTCATGAGCTACTTAAAGGTGAAGTTGGCACACAATTCACTATTCATTCAAGTGCAACCAGTAAAAAATTAATCATCACTATGGATGAAAATTTCCATACTTACTTGGGTATTAGGCACCTTAAAAAGATTTATGTAACTGATGTAGGTAGTGAAAAAGTAGAAGAAGTTGGAATGGGACTTGATCCAAAGTTACATTTGAAAGATCAATGGATGAGCTGGTTCAATCCTTACACTAGGAAGTTGACATTCACCAATATCAAAAGCCCGACACTCAATTTCGAAATTAAGATTCAAAATGTATTAAATGCATACTTTTTTCCAGACTCTGTGATGCTAGATGAAAAGTCCATCCTCTATACAGACATCAACAATAAGGGCGTCCCCGCCATTTTGAAGTACACCAGAAGAGACAAAAAAGTTGATGTTATTTTTAAAAGTGCATCAGTCTCGCAAAGAATTGAACTATGTAAGAATGACTCACATCTATTTGTCGCTGAGTTTGGATATAACAATTCTCCAAGAGGCAGTATCATCGCCAAGGTGGCATTGAAGAACTTTAACATCGACAGAGCAGAAATTGTTTACCAATCCAGACAAAATGATTTTGGAAATATCGTATGTGAATTCAAACAAGACCACCTCTTCTTCATAAAAAACATCAGTAAAATTGGTGGAAGAATCGAATCTGAAGTCAATGCCTTCAATCATATCAAGAAGTCATCACGAGTCATCAGTGACTTGAAGTATGTATCCCAGTTAATTTTCATGGATGGCAGACTACTTGTTCCATTTCGAGGCGATTACTATGTTCTCGAAGGTGAAACTGATTTGACGAAAGTAGGACAACTTAAAACGGAGTCCGACAAGAAGGCCGAGGAGGCCCAAGCTCCAAAAGCTGAAGAGAAAAAGGAGGAAGAAGAATGAAAGTTCTCCTGCTACTTATTTCTCTAACAGTTTCAGCGAATACAGATATAAACAAGAGAAAGTTTCTTGTTCCAAAGTCAACTCTTCCAGTTGAAATGGGATTTCTGGTCCAATCTCTGCATATGGCAAATCTTAATTCGACTGAAAAACGAATTTTTGATCAATCATTGATAAAATTAGATCAAATGTTTGAGAAACTTTCCAAAGAAGAAATTTATTTCATTATAAAAACCGAGGCATATAAAATTGTCCTGAAGAACAAACCTGATTTAGTCATTCAAAAAGACAGCTATAACAAAGACATCATTCCATTCTTCGATTCCTATATTGATAAAGAACCTATTTCTCCATTTGCAAAATGGGTTTTATACTCAATTAAATCAGATCTTGAGGATGTTCTTGAATCATCCATGTTTGCGACATGGCTAGTAAGAAAAAAATATAACAACCCACTTGATGCTAATCTTCGAAGACTCGAGAAGAAACTCGAACTTCTTCTTCCTTGGTATGAGTACATAAAACTTACTCCCCCTAAAGATTTTGATAATGGACTGAAAGATGTCATGCTCTCGCTTCTTGATCGAGTCAATCTCTACACTATGCAACTAATCAGCTATTCGAACCCCTTGGCATTGGAATATTCCCCTATTAGACCTAAGTTCACTTTTTTTGAAGACAGGGAATTTGATATTTCCAAGAAGTCTGAATTTAGAAAAACTGTCGAAAAAGTTGTTGATTCTGTACTTAAAGAGCAAACACCTCAAGCCCTTCCTACACCGGTTAATGACTGGCTACCAAAAGATGACGGTTCTCTTCCGGAGAATGCCAGGGCTTATCCGACTCCAGATCCAAATTATAAAACACCCGAGGATCTTCCTAAGCCAGTTGATGATTGGTTTGATGAAATTTGATTATTTCTGATAGTTACCAAAGGCCAATTTAAGTCCGTCACATGTTCTCTCAATAAATTCAGGATTGAACTGTTTACCTTTGTCATACTCAATGACCTTTATGGCCTTTCTATAGACTTCTACATTTGGTTCAGAGAT
This sequence comes from Deltaproteobacteria bacterium, assembly GCA_006226755.1. Lineage (GTDB taxonomy): Bacteria > Bdellovibrionota > Bacteriovoracia > Bacteriovoracales > Bacteriovoracaceae > M0603. The sequence continues at coordinate 13,568 of SBGE01000170.1, forward strand.
ACCTTTTTTAGGTAATTCCTCTTCTATAATGTTATTAAAAATATTTGCCATGGAAACGATCATCGCAAATTTATAAATACCGTCACCTTTCAAACCACTTGGAAAACCACTTCCGTTGTATTGCTCGTGGTGCTGGGCAACGATCATCTGAACTTCCTCAGGAATATTTTTCATTTTCTTAATCATTCCAACACCTTTGTTGGGGTGATCTTGAATCGCCTGAGAATATCTGACATTTGTTTTATTTTCTAAAATATTAGCTGGTATCTTCGCCTTACCATAGTCGTGTAGAAGTGCTCCCATGTAGATGTTTTCCAAATCATACTGTGCACCAAAACCACAACACATAGCTATGTAGATAGCAACATTCGCAGTGTTCACTGAGTGATCTGCAACTGAAGAATTAAATTTGGTAAGTTTCGCAATAATGGCCTTGTTTACTTTATCTTCTGAAGCCATTGCAATGAATTCTTTTGATTGATGTTGAAGAACTTCTACTGCTCTTGAATTTAGTTCTTCATCAGCAAAAGTTTCATATATAATTTCTTTTATCTCTTCTCTGGCCTCTACAAGCTCGCGATTTTCTTCACCAACTTTTTCAACCATTTCAGAAATAGCTTCTTCCTTAGTTGCATCAAGCCAACTTAAAACTTCTTGAACAACTTCTTTAAGGAAATAAACCTCTGCAACACTCTTACTGAGGAAAAGATCATATTTCTCAGAAGTAATTGCATCACCTTTATGGCGATATTTTAGATACTTGCTGTCTATCTTCAAATAAAGATCAGCAACAAGTTCTTTTTCTGGATCGAATTTTTTCAAAGGAACCGGATCGTACAATTCCTCATTGAATTTATCTGCCAAAATTACTCCTATTCAACTATTGTAACAAATTGAAAACAGAAGAAAAGAAGGAGGAAAATGTTTAGAGTTGAAAACCTGTATGGATCAAGTCAACTACTTGACTGACTGAATCTATACTCCGTGAAGGCTCATCCGGTGGATGCATATTCGTGAAGCCCTTTTCATTCATTCCAATAAGTGTAGGCGGAGTTTGAAAAAGGTCGAAATTGATCTTACTTGGCTTTTTGTTAAGTAAAAAAACTTTCTTCCCAAGTGCACTTCCAAGCAAAGCGATGACAGGATTTGATGTAATGACGCCAATACTTAAGTAAAGAAGTCTTCTTATTTTATCAGGACTACTATCACCATGAAGTATGTGTCTGTTACAAGGAGAGAAGTCTTTAAAAAGTTCTTTTTTATAATTTTCTTCTGGTAGCCAATGAACAAAGAGTTGCTCGTCAAAACGATCTAAAAGTTCATATGCCTGGTCAGGTACTTCCGTAATCTGATTACAAAAGTGACAGAAGATAAATGGAGCAGGCTCAGCTGTTTTAAACAGGTCCTCGGTAGTTGTAACCAAATCTTCAGGCATATCAAATTTGACTTTAACTCTAGGAACTTCTTCTTCAAGAAAGTCACTGAAAAGTTTCAAATGTGATTCAGAATTTCTCTTATTTTCCTCAACTTCGAGAGCTGTAGTGTAAAAAACCTTGTTTAATCCAGAGGCATACCCCACTTTCTTTTGAGCAGAATAACTAAGGGCCAATACGCCACTTTTCACACTGCCTTCAAAGTCAAAAAAGATTTCAACGTCATGGACCATATGCGTATTCACAGCAAAGTGATGAATACCGGCCATATTGTATTTCTCTTCTGGAAGAAGGTGCACAAAGAACTTTTCACAAAGAACATCAACAAGAAAGTCAGATTCTTTATGTGAAATGATATGAAGATTGTGCTCTTTATACTTTTTTGTGAGTTGATGAAGAAATGGGATCGTCTCCACAACAGCGTTGAGCTTCTTGGGTAAAAGAACGACTATATCTCTCAATCAATACTCCAGAACTTTTTGATTCTTAGAAAATAATACCGTGTAATAAATCACTGAATACGGAAGGGCAAAAAGGTTCACTACTGGTATCCCCACCATCACTAAAAAGAGAGCCCCCGAAGCTGTATAAGGCAAAAAACTATGTCTGACATCAGAAAGACACTTCCTGAAATGAAGATTATGTCGGCTCCATGAATAATCGACAAAAGAAATTGCCAATAACAACGCAGAAATGACCACACTCACCGGAGGTAAGAAAAAGCTAAAAGCAAAACCTATAAGTGTGACAATCAATATAAAGAGCACCTTTTTAATTTCATTTACAAAGGTGTGTACAATTCTTTTCATCATTCGAGAAATAGAATCTGAAATATCAGGAGGTGCAAGTCCTTCCGAGATTTTCTCAGTTCTAGAACTGATGAGGTCATTAAACGGTGAAGCGAACAAACTAACAACAATGACAAAACTCCAATTAATGACGAAAAAGAAAAATACCGTCAAGACAGCAATAAAAAGACCAGACAGAAAACTAAGCCAGCCCGACTCAACTTTAGAGGCAATCATTTGTTTGCCCCACTCGTAGACGTCAACGTAAAGCCATTGTCCCATAAAATAATAAAGAATTATGCCAATTAAGATGGGGATTAAACTGAAAAGTATAATCCACTTATCAGACTTCATGATTCTCAAGGCATCGCCAAAACTTTTCATCATATTATTCATCGGATAACTCCCATTTAGCTGGATCTGGAAACTTATATTCGAACAATGCTTTAAAATCTTCAAGCACGGGTTCCTCTGGAACAGAACGACAAAGCTTTTTAAAATTTGTCCAATCGAGATATGTCTCAGTGAGTTCATTCTCAACATGAGCCTTTTCAGCTCTTTCCAACTTGTTCCACGTTTTTACAATCATACCTTTGCAGCCGACAAGATTTTCTCTTTCATAATGATAAAGACAAGCTGCCACTTGAATGATGGCCCAATAAATAAGCCTGGCAGGGTCATGCAAATCTTCCAACCACCAATGTTCAAGTTCCTCATGACAATCCCAATAATCGTCTGAGTTAAATAACTCTACTCCACGTTTCACTCGTCTGAGATTCTCTAATGTGAAGCCAAATGAATCGGATGACATGCTGTGGCGCTCCCCGTCGTGGTTTGAGAGTCAAAAGTATAACAAATGATACCCATTTGGTCGTTTACTTGACGCACAAATACGACCTAAATCATATATTTCAGTGTAACGTTTATGCTAAAAATGAGCCCTGAAAGGATACTTTATGTCAGATAGTCAGTCGCAACATATTGCAAAAAGTCTCGTCCCAGACTACATCCGCGAGCTTCAGGTATACCAGGCCGGTAAACCAATAGATGAACTGGCGCGAGAAAAAGGTCTCACGAGAATCTCAAAGCTAGCGAGTAACGAAAACCCTCTTGGACCTTCTCCTTTTGCCATTAGGGAGATGACTAATGGTCTGTGGGAACTTCATCGTTATCCGGATATGCATGCTTACAAACTTAAAACGGCCCTTTCAGAACTCTATAGTTTGAAAAGAGAAAACATTGTCCTAGGAAACGGATCAGAAGGGATCATGGCCTATATTTCCAGGGCCTTTATCAGGCCCGGTGATGAAGTACTGACAAGTGAAAACACTTTTATTGGTTTTTATATTCTTTCACGAAGTGTTGGAGCAAAACTTAAAACAGTCCCTTTAACTGCAGATTATAAATATGATGTGATGGCGATGGCCGAGAATATCACTGATAAAACCAAAGTGATCTACATAGCTAATCCCAATAATCCAACGGGGACATATATTACAAAAGCTGAATTTGATTCATTGATGGAACATGTACCAGAACATGTACTTGTGATTCTTGATGAAGCTTATTTTGAATTTGCTAAAGATCGTGAAGACTATCCAGATTCTATGGATTACCGTTATGACAATGTCATCACACTTCGAACTTTTTCCAAGGCCTATGGCCTGTCTGGTATCAGAGTTGGTTATGGATTTGGAAATGAACACCTGATTTCAAATCTCAACAAGGTGAAACTCCCGTTCGAACCAAACCTGATTGCTCAACTTGGAGCTGTTGGTGCCCTCGAAGATACTCCTCACCTAGAGAGAACCTTGAAAAACAATAACGAACTTTATGACGTTACATTCAAGTACCTAGAAGAGAAAGGATTCAAACCCATTCCTTCACTGACAAACTTTATTACTATTAAAACCGGCACAGAAGAAGCTAGCAATGATCTCTTCAACCTTCTGCTCGAAGAAGGAGTCATTATCAGACCACTACGTGCCAATGAAATGCCTGATTTTGTACGTGTCTCAATAGGAACAAAAGATGAAATGAATCACTTCTTTGAGGCCATGGACAAAATTCTCCCTAACTACGATAAAAAACACGGACGAGTTTAATTATGAAAATTTGTGGATATAAGACGATACCTGATTATACAAACGCCATTCGTATGGGAATCCTTCTCGACTCAGGAGAAATTCTTGATCCTAATCTGGTCAAGGCCCTCCTTTATGAAAAAGAAGGGAGATTCAATCCATTTGAACGCGCAAAGCACAAAGTCCCTACCAGTCTTCATGCTTTTCTCCAAACTTCTGATAATCCAATTGAAGAACTAAACGATCTTTTGAGTGCTTACGAAGATTTGCGTAAAGCTGGAACAACAAGCTTGTCAAACGGGACTTCAATCGTGCTAACCAGTGACAATATTACTTTCACAAAACCTCTGGATAAAATCTCTGTTTATAGAGATTTCTATGCCCACGAAAAACACGTGGCCAAGGGTTTTGAAAAAAGAAAAGAGCCGATTCCAGAAGCATGGTATGAAATCCCTGCTTACTATAAAGGAGCGACCGAAGGTTTCATTGGTCCAGAAGAAGAAATATTATGGCCCTCATATACCAATGTACTTGATTACGAATTGGAACTGGCCATTATCATTGCGAAGGAAGGCAAAAACATCAAAGCTTCTAAAGCATGTGAGCATATCTTCGGTTTCACTATCCTGAATGACATCTCTGCTAGAGACATTCAAAAGAAAGAAATGGCCATACGTCTGGGACCTGCTAAAGGGAAAGATTTTTGTTCAATCATCGGGCCAGTTATTACCACAATCGATGAGTTTGGAGGAAAAGAGCCAGATCTTTTGATGACTGCAAAAATCAATGGAGAAGAATGGAGCCGTGGTCAGTCTGGGGACTCTCATTTCAGTTTCTCTCAAATGATAGAACATGTTGCCATGGATGAGTGGGTGCTTCCTGGAGATCTTATGGGCTCAGGAACAGTTGGAACTGGTTGTGGTCTAGAACTCGATAAGTGGATTCAAGAAGGTGACGTCCTTGAGCTAGAAGTTGAGAATATCGGCGTTTTGAAAAACAAAGTTGGAAAGAAAAGGAAATAACATGGAATCATTCAAAGCAAGTGGCATCTATACCAAGCAAGCTCACGTTAATATTCCAGAAGGATTATATGAAGAAGAGCATGCAAGGAAAGGTTTTTTTGGAAGAGTCAGTCATCTCTATCATGAAAAACCTCCAGTTGGATGGAGTAATATTGATGGTGATCTAAAACCAAGATGCCT
>SBGE01000142.1 GCA_006226755.1 Deltaproteobacteria bacterium
TTTCAAGTTCTGATTTGGTCACAGGTGATAAATGGAATTCTAATTCCTATAATTCTTTTATTTATCATCAATCTTTGTAACGACCCTGACGTCATGGGCGAGTACACCAACTCAACGACTTATAATGTATTCAGTTACGGTATTGTCTTTTTGATGTTTGTTGTTAATACCGCTATGATTTGGTTCGAATTCATTAAATAGGAAACTTATGAAAAACATTGAATTGGCCTTAATCGGCTACGTCGCCTGGACCTTGCTCCTCCTTTTAATGCTTGTTGGAAGAAGAAGTTTTTTGACGATCTCTGGCAAAAAAGCTGCGAATACTTTTTCTACCGATGGTAAAGATCTTGGGGGTTTTGATCAAAGACTGGTTCGGGCCCAAGCTAATTGTGTTGAAAACTTGCCTATCTTTGCTTCCATCGCACTCTATTGCATATTCAAACAGTATCATGCCATTACGGATAAGTTTGCCTTGGTTCTTCTCGCCGCTAGAATTGGTCAATCAACTGTACATATGATTTCAACCAGAACATTGGCCGTCTATGCACGGTTTACTTTTTTCGTCATTCAATTGGCGATCATGCTCGAGTGGCTTTGGTGCATTTTTTCTGTGAAATAATCAGATTGATTCGCAGAAATCTACTGAGTCATCTTCATTTGTGACTGTAAATTTGGCCCGTCTTTGAATCCCTTCTCCGTCTTTTTGATAAAAGACTTCGTAAGTCTTAGGTTGGACATGTCCAGTGCTATCGACTTCTGCTGGGAATGCAATTCCAGCACCTCTTGGAATCGGAAGATTCTCTACTCTATCCTCTCCATAAAGAGAGAAGTACAGCTTACCTTTGATACAGTTTCTTGAAGTAACAAGATATCCATAAGAAGCTGGTGGCATCTCTGGAACTCTGACTGATACTGTATCTCCTTGTGGAATTCTAATACTCTTGATGAAGTGTACTCGTCCAGGCTTTTGGATACGAAGGACAAGATCTGTTTCAGCTTCAACTCTAATATCACTCAAGATACCAAGAGCCGCTGGCTTCCCGTTGACATAAGCTTTTTGCTTATATTTATCGAATCCAAGAAGTTGGATTTTTCCATAAACTTTTTCAGCAGGAACTGGAGTTGTCTCTGAGTCCGGATTGTTAGCTGGATTTCTGTCTTTGACAACCTTAGGGTCATTATCTGCAAGCTTTGGATCACCACCAGAAAATTTACTCCAACCAAAGACAAGGGCAAGAACTACGACAGCAGCTCCAGCGATCATCTTCGGATCCATTTTCTTTTGTCCCTTAGGCAGTTTTACACTTCGAGTACCTGTTTTGGTAGTCGTACCAGAAGACTTCTTCGCTTTGATCGTCGTCGTCGACTTTGGCGCTGAGGTTGAAACCTTTCGAGTATTTCCAGCTTTTGTTGCAGCTGCCGGCTTAACCGGTTTAGAAATCGTTTTCTTTTCTTTCTTTTCTTTTACATCTTCTTCAGCAGCAGCCTTTTCTTTAGCAACAGCTTTCTTTTTCTTCATTTTATCGAGACCAGTCTCCAACGACATTTCCAACTCATCATCGAGATGAGCGAATTTCTCGTCAAGATTTGCCTCTTCTTTTCTTTTGGATGTTCTATTAGCTCTTGGAAGAGTAGCCTCTTGTTCTTCCTCGAAACCAAAATCGAGAACTCTACTTTCTTTCTTCTTTAATTCAGTATCATCCACCCCCGCTGAGGCTGCTCCTGCATCTTCAGGAGAAGGACCACCTCCGGCTTGCTCAACTTTCCACTCTTGAATATAAGGTGCAATGTCGATTTTACCGAATTCAAATAGCTTCTCTCTATCTGCCTTGATGTCTTCTTTGAAGAGTTCTTTGGCAAAATATGAAAGGTCAGTGGCATTGAAATCTGAGTAATTGGTATAAAGGAACTTCATCAAAGCTCTGTTGAACTTATCCAAATCTTCATAACGCTTGTTACGATCTTTATGAAGTGCTTTGAGTACGATTTCATCCAGTTCTTTTGGAACATTTGGATTAATTGAAGATGGTGGTGGAACTTTACATTCCTGAATCTTTTTAAGAACTGCGAGATCATTGGAAGCCTTAAATAGCTTTCTTGAACACAGCATTTCCCATAGAGTGATCCCTACTGCAAATTCGTCATATCTTGGATCGAGCTCTTCCCCTTCCAGATATTCTGGCGCAAGGTAAGATAGTTTTCCTTTGATTGTTCCTGCTTGAGTCGCTTCACTATTAGTGTCGGCCTTAGCAATACCAAAGTCGATAACCTTGATTGAACCATCAAATGTAAGCATGATGTTGTGAGGAGAAATATCACGGTGAATGATATTAGCAGATTTACCCGTCAACTTATTGGTATAAGTATGTGCGTAATGTAACCCCTGACAAACTTGAGTAATGATATAAACAGAGATTTCAACTGGAAAAACGAACTTTCTCTCTTTGAGTTTATCGAGATACTCTTTCAAGTTTCTTCCGTCACAATATTCCATTGCAACGTACAGTTGATCTTGATGAACACCATAATCATAAGTCTGAACAATGTTAGGGTGAATGAGGTCAAAGGTAACCCCAATCTCATCCATAAACATGGTTTTGTATGATTCGTCCTTCGAATACTGAGGTTGAACCATTTTAATTGCAACGACTTTGTCGGCCTGTTCACCAAGGAATCTTGCACGACAAATTTTAGCCATACCACCATCTACCAAGTGATCAAGAATCAGGTATCGCCCAAATCGTTCTCTTTTATCAGACATATTTTTACGTACTCCTATCAACTCTTATCGGAGTTCTTTCCTAAAACTAAAGCGCGAAATGAAGGAATTTGTTTACACAACAAACACCACAACCTGCCGAAATCTGAATGAGGATTCAAGAAATCAATAGATTAACAGATCAAAAAGCTAAATTATTTTAGCACAAGGTTGGGAAAGCCTGGGAAAAGCACAGAGAACTCTTTTTTGCTATCAATCCCTTTTTTGCAAAGACCATAAATATCATAGAGTTGCAAAGACATACTTTCGAGATCCGGATGTAATTTGAAGTTTGAAGTGAAGTGTGACAACAAAAGTTGCTCATGTCCCTGTTCTTCAAGTTGGATCAATAGATCTTTTTTAGAGATTCTTTTGTCATCAAGGTTATAGAGAAGAATAATTTGAAATCGATTACATTGAGCGATATCTGCCTTTTCATCATCCGAGAGCCAATTATAAAAAGGTGAATTTTCGTCGAGATCAACCAGCATCAAATCAAACATCATCGTCAGTTCATGAAACCAAGAGTATCGCTTGAACTCCAATTTCTCATCCCATTTGACGTTCTTACTAAAGCCGCCCTTGATGATATGATTTCCTTCTTTAATGAAATTCTTGCTCAAGTTGGAAGCACAAGCAGTAAGGATAAGGAGAATGGTTA
>SBGE01000055.1 GCA_006226755.1 Deltaproteobacteria bacterium
CCATGTCGACATGGTTTGTGACAATACTCCAGATAGAACAATCAATTTTGAAACTGATCCAATTGAATTGAAAATTGAAGATGATTGGCTTTTGGGAGATCGAACTACTCTTGGTGCAGATAATGGAATTGGATGTGCTGCTGCCTTGGCCCTGATGACTGATTCAACTCTCTCTCATCCTCCTCTAGAACTTCTTTTTACGGTTGAAGAAGAAACCGGTCTTTATGGGGCCACTGCATTGGATCCAAGTTTGATAAGTGCTAAGCGAATGCTAAATCTCGATACTGAAGATTGGGGTATGATCTTTATCGGTTGTGCCGGTGGTTTTGGAGTCAAACTCAAAGGAGAACTTGAACTCGAATCAACATCAGATAACGTATACGAAGTAGAAATCAAAGGCCTTAGAGGAGGCCATTCCGGTATCGATATCCACCTCCAGCAAGGTAATGCCATCATTCTTTTGGCCACATTTTTGACGGAGAATGATCTTAGAATTTGTACTTTTGATGGTGGTCGTGCTCATAATATTATCCCTAGAGACGCTAGAGCTGTAATTTCAACTCCTCTATCTGAAACTGAACTCAAATCAAAAATCGAAAATTTTGTTTCCACAATGAGACCGACACTGCATCAAGAAGATCAAAAAATTGAAGGACTAGTAAAACCTGCTTCATCAAATAAACAGCTATCCAATAAATCTAATGCTGAGCTGTTGACTTTAATTTTAACTCTTCCACATGGAGCTCATAAATTTGAAAGAGAATCAAAAGATATACTGGTTTCGCAAAGTTCAAATCTAGCTGAGGTCAAACTCAGTCAAGGAAATCTAGATATTCTTTCTTCTGTTCGATTTTTTGATCCACTCGATACAAAAAAAATAAAGGCCACCTACAAAAACCTAGCTGCCTATCACGGTCTTCAATTGGATATCGGTACAGGCTATCCGAGCTGGAAACCTGTTTTTCACGGCAAGATGCTCGAATTGGTAGTGGAAATTTATAAAAATTTGTTTGGAATTGACCCAAAAATTACTGCCATTCACGCTGGATTGGAGTGTGGAATTGTCAAAGACAAGCTGCCAGAGCTTGATATCGTCTCTATAGGTCCTAATATTCGCTCAGCACACACACCGAGAGAGAGAATTGAAATACCAACCGTAGAAAACTTTTGGAAACTCCTGACAGAAACAGTTAAGTCTCTATAAAGTGATCTAAAAGAAATTTTTCCGGGTATAGTCAACTCAAGAGGGCCGGTAAAATAATGGGATGAAACCAATAGGCTTCACCTCCCTATTTATTCTCATGATTTTGCTGACTCCATCTTTGGTTTTAGCAGAATCTATTTGCCAAAAATTGAAATTGAAAGATTGTCCTTGGGCCAGTTATTCCAAAGGCTCGGGAGCATCAATGCCTTCACAATCTGGAGGTTTCAATTTCAATCCAAGTAGCATTCCCACTGAACGAGGTTTGGGAATCGAGATTCTCAACTATAATGGAGACCAGGACTTTGCTCTTGTTACCGGAACTGGAAGAATCGGAGCAGCCATCTCTCCTTCCAATTATGAAGATAGTTTCTTTGGCAATATGAGTTTTGAAAGTTCAACTCAATATTTGGAAAGGAAAAAAGCTGGCAAGAAATACACCTCCAACAAGTATGCCTTTGCTACGGCCGTGAATCTATTCAAAAATAAAAAAAGTGGAATGAAAAATCTAAAACTCAATTTGGGTTTGATTGCCAAATATAATGCCGATACCTCGAAATTCAACTGGGGACTTGGTTCTTCTCTAGAACTTGGTTATTTCACGGTTGGAGCTTCAAAATATAAAGATGATTACTACATCAAAGATACAACGATCACTCCCGCTTATGAATATTTTGAACGCTACAATGTCGAGACCTTCACAGTAGGTATCAAACTTCCTCATATTATAGCTGATTTCACATACCTCAATGATGTGTTTAATTACTACGGACAGCGCTATGACAACACTATATCTCTACTAACAACGACTGTTTTCTGGAAGAAGTGGATGTTTACCTATGGCCACAGGAAAGAAGTTAGTTTTCGTCCTTACTACAATTTCGATACGGAATTACTCGAAACACGCGACATCAAATATGAGAGCTTTCTTGGTGTTCAGTACTCCATCAACAAGCACTTCATTGCTGGTCTCTACAATAATTACTACCTCAATCGAGGTCTGACTTTAGGTCTAACAGGATTTTTCTAAAGTCTTGGGATTCTAGTCATCAAATTGAAAATATCATCATCAATAACAGAAATGTTATAAGTTACAGGAATAAAGTTTCCAGTTCTATTTAACATATGGTCATGAAAGGCGATCTCTTTGTATTTGTCTTCAAGTCTTCTAAGCTCGGTTTTGAAATCATCATAAGTTTTTTGAGAAATACTGAAGTGTCCAATTTGAGAGTTATAACAATTACCTCTCTTTGAAAGAATCAGATCAAGAATCTTGTCCACATAGCTTTTAAGATGTTTTTGATTCCATGGACCATTCTTAAGCCATCTCAACTTTCCATTCACATTCCACCGAATCGCATTTCCAGGGAGAACTTCACACAAACCAAGTTTTTCAAGTTTGAACAAATAACCTAATATCGATTTCTCATCTAGATTAAAATCCTTCTCCATTTGCTTTAAAGTTTTACGTTGGAAAAAAGTTTCTCTAAAAAAGAAATAATAATTGGGATTGTTTGCGAAGAATTCTTCTTGCTCTGGAGTAAATGAAAATTCATCTTCTTTTGAACGAGTCGACATACGTACCAGATCTTGAAAATCAATCTCTGATACTTCACAAATCTCAAGCAAACGCTCAAGTGAAGTATTATTTTGATGAAAAATATTCTTTAGTGTTCCTTCACTGAAAGTGAGATTTTCGGCCAATGTTTTATAGGTAATTTTCTTGGCCTTAAGTACTTTTTTAAGAGTGCTGATTATCTCAGATGCCTTAAATTCCGCCACGCACTAACCCCTTGTAGTTTTATGATGCCCATGACCATTTAGCATAAATTCAGACAAAATACATGACTTTTTTGATTGGAATTGTCGGATTAAGACAGTCATCGTAACTATTTACCTGCATTGAGAGACGCTCATATGCGCTAGTTAGTTTTAGTTAGTCCGTAAAAGGGAATCTTAAGGCGTTTGTATATCCCGTAAAATCATGCAAGCCACGCCTTTTGATTTCCGCAAAAATCTTCAGCTTCGGTAGCGTTGATAAAACTCCCGAATGACGCTCCGAAGCTGAATTTGATCTCTTAAATCCTGATAAAATGATAGAAAGAAATGGCCCACATCAAACACAAGGCCATGCCAATCACATCTGAAAGATAACCAATGACATTTGTTTCGTCGTATCGACCTTTCGCATACTGGAGAAAACCTTTTTTAACTCCTACAAACACAGTCAAACATCCAATGAAACCAAAAAGCCCGTGATAAAGCATAGCGAGCCACTTGGACCAATCAAATTCCATACCCGTCTCACTGACTGCATTTTTATCTACCGGCCTTAAAAACGGCGTTGGATCTGCTGAGGGAGTCTGTTTGACTTTGGTCTTTGCCGCACCATAAATTCGGATAGAGGTAGGCTGTTCTTTCTTGGCCTCACCCCTTTGCTGTCTTTCCCTATTTCGAAGGGATTTGTTATCAGCAATCATATGTTTTGATGAAGATGTCGTGCCACCATAAGGCTGAAGCTGGACAGAACCCTTTAGCATAATTCTATCTCCCACAAGCATATCGCTACCAGGAAGAGTTTTATTCCAATCTAAACCGAAATCCAGACGATTCAACTCTCCTGTATAAACGGCAAATCGATGTTGCTTACCCCAAGTATCTTTCACAATTTCACTCATCGTTACAATCAAGGTGAGATCTTTTGTCTTGTTTTGAATACTGATTTTTCCCTTAACTTCATAGACATTGTCGTTGAGTTTATTGATGGTTTTTGAAAAAAACTTTATTTTCGGGTGCTTTCTAACGTCGAGGAAGTCTGCCCTTCTCAAATGAGAGTCTCTCAATTTGTTTCCCGTATCAATCGATTTGGTTTTGATTTCCACTTCAACAGATTTAGGGTCACTTCCTGAAAATTCAACTTTGCCATCAAGCTCATTGAATCGACCTCTCACCTCCGAAACTTTTAAGTAATTTACGGTGAAAGAGAGATCAGAATGATCATCGTTGACCTTCCAGGTCTCTGCACGGAGTCCTGGAACAAAAATGAAAAATAAAATAAAAAGTTTTAAAAATTGTTTCATGATTATGAAAAGACACTTCCCTGAAAGAAATCAAAGTTTTTCTCTTTGACTTCAACTTCAGTTTTTGGAAACTCATTCAATAGGTTATGGTATCCATCTGTAATTCTAGCCTTTTCTTGGAAAATCTCATGTTTCATAATGGCCTCATGACATGCCTTCAAATGATAAGTTGGCACTTTGGCATAAATTGAATGGGCCATATGATAGCTACAGTTTCTTGGAGCAATAAAAAGAATATCAAACAAGCTTGGAATGACAGTTCTTGTATTAAACGGGTGTTCATTAAGCTGAAGCTCCGGACCTGAATGATCTGCAATTGATCTGACGTGGAGAATAAACTTCAACCATGTAAATAATGGAAGAACCCAAAGAAGAAGGTACATTTTCCATACACCAAAGAAGGTAATAACTGATGCCAATGAAAGATAGAAAAGAATTCTCAAAGCCTTTATCTTTGGTGAACAAGGTGCTTTAAGTCTCTTCATATTTTTAAACTGATCCAAAATACCAAGACCAAGAAGATCTTTAAGAAGAGCTTTCTTCAATACTTCCTGACTCTGAGGAAATCTTTCCTCGATGAAATCAGGGTCTTTATTTGTATTTGAAAATGAGTGGTGAAGATTATGAGTAATCCGATACGGCTCCATACGAATAAACATCGGCCATGCTGTCAGCAGCTCACCTACAAAGTCATTTAATTTTTTATTCTTAGAGATGTTTCCATGAGCAGCATCATGCATTTGAATCAAAAGTGAATGTTGTCTATTGGCAATCAAAGGAATCGCCAAAAGATATACTGCCCAATGATTAATCGTCGCCGCACCATAAATAAGTGCAGCAAGGACAGCATAATCAAGAAGGATCAGAGATATTCCCTTTACGGTGCTGATTTCTGTAAATTTTTTCAGCTCTTCTCTAGAAAGTGGATTTGCAGGGTTTATTGATTTTGCCATCTCATTGTCCTTTTTGATGTCATCGGTATCTTAATCTGTATTCCATTTTGAATTTTGACAATTGCTTCTTCTTTTTCTGTACCGAAAAGGAAGTTATCCAAACGTTGACTTACTCCATCAAGATCAAATTCTCCTTCGAAGAGTCCAAGCTCTAAGAGATCACGCATTTCTTCTTCATAGGCAGAATGAGCTTCCCACATATCAAGGAATCTTTGTGAACCAGACAGGAGATGTCTGATTATCTGTTTTCCCATGATTCCCATATGAGAACCCTTGATCGCCAATGAAGGTGCTCCTCCATAAATGGTTGGGATCATCAAAACACTGGCTCCTCCATAACATCGACCTGCAGTTACACCAATTTTTGGATGTGGATAATCAATGATCTCTGCAGTTAACTCTGCAATATCTCCAATAATTCCATTCTCAGTTTCTGTACTTCTTGGATCAGCTCCTGGAGTATCTACAATACTGATCAACGGAAGATTCAATCTCTTGAAAAGTTTAAGAGCATCACGATATTTAGAAATTGTTCTCGTATCGATCATATTCCCTTTTCCAAGAGGATTGACGACTACTCCAACATCTATGTTTGATTTTCTTGCAATAAAAGCAACCACGTTGCACTTTTTCTGAGAGAAAATCTCCATTCTCGAATCAAAGAGCTTATCCAAAACGACTTCTGATACTGTTCCCATTTCTGTATCAATGCCATGCTGGGCCCGAAGTCCAATCAAACTTTTGAATTTATCAGAAATTTCATCATTGGACTGATGAATCTCATGAATCATGCTGGTTTTTAATTGCATGTTTTTAGAATTAAAATGCTGGTCAAAATCTACACCCACACCAAAAAACATCTTGAAAACTTCAGGACCTGTCAGATTGATGAGACTTGTATCTTTCAACGCCATTCTGTAATGACCAAGAATATAGAGAAGCGCTCCAATACCAAGACATTTGCCATGATTTGATGTGATCAACATGTTATTTTTTGAATAAGAGATCAGCGAAGGAATGATTTTGAAAGCGAAAGGAAAAACTTGTCTTCCTTCCATGATACGAACACCAATTGTATTGAATGACATAAAAAGTGGATGTCTTTCAAGGTCTAGTTGACTCAAAAAGCCACAAAGACGAGTTGAGTTTCGAACTCCGAAACTTCCACCAAAGATTTTAAAATCATTCCACATGATTCCATAACTTTGAAACGCTGTTTCAATCTTGATTGTCCATACACCATCGAAATTCTTTCGAAGATTTGACCCATCCCACTCCGTAGGTAGCCAAGCATAGATATTAGCTGGACGATCTGGAAGCAAATGCTTGATCGGGGCCAATAAACGAGCATCTTCTTCAGACAACAAAAACCACTTGAACATCTTCATAACCACTTGAACCTTGTCTAAAAATTTTGTGTCATTGTAGCCTCCTTGGCCGTTACAATGGGTTTACATGTAAAAAATTCAGCCCCTGCCAGCTTTTTTTACACTTTCTAAACTACTGGAATTAAAGGGTTTTCGTGGTAAAACTACTTAAAAAAATTCTGCTGAACCATCCACTCTTGTGTCTTCTAACAGGTCTTATACTGATGGGGTCCCTCCTTCCCCATGCCAGGAAACTGCATGTGGCCTTCGGTCCAACCAGCTGGTTTGAGGATCACAGCCCAGAGATTGTCTTTCTCGATGAATACAAAAAGTCCTTTGGAGTAGATGAGACTTTTGTCGTAGCGGTGGAGAGCCCAAATGGAATCTTCAATCAGAAAACCTTTCAAATCATTGATGAGTTAACGGATAAACTATGGTTGGTCAGCGACATAATCAGAGTCGATACTCTCTCAAATTATAATCTAGTAGATACTCATGAAGACGATATCATTATTGAGCCGGTCTATATTCCAGAAGAACCGCCGAATTATGAAGTCTTGAAGAAAAAAGTCATGACTCATGAAGATCTTCCCGGTTATATGGTCAGCAAGGACGAAACAACCACATTTCTTTATGCCAGTATCAGACCTGTTTTTGACGGAATTCCCGACTATATAAAGATACGAAAAGAAATCAGAAAAGACCTTGATGAAATAGAAAAGAAATATCCTGATTATCATTTTCATATTCTGGGCTCTGGTGCACTGAATGCTGCTCTAAAAGATGTGAGTTTTTCCGACCTTCGAATACTCTTCCCACTTTTCATCATCTTTTTACTCGTGGTCTTCTTTCTCTTTTTTAAGAATGTTGCAGGTGTGATGATGCCGCTTGCAATTGTTCTCATCACCAATTTGGCAACACTAGGACTCGCTGGCCTTTTTGATATCAAAGTTGTGACCATCACTTTTGTGATTCCTATTATTTTGATGGCCATTGGGATTGCTGACTCAATTCATATTCTGGAATATTTTTTCAACAATTATCATAGTTCAGGAGATAAAAGAGATGCTCTGGAAAAAACTCTAGATAAGAATCTTTGGCCGACATTTTTGACTTCTCTAACCACCATGATAGGCTTCTTCTCTTTGATGACCGCTGATTTGGTTCCCATCCGAGAAATGGGAATGATCTGTGGTATCGGCGTGATGTTTGCTTGGTTTTTTAGTTTTGTAGTCATTGTTCCTTATTGCTTATATGTTCCAATTAAAAAGCGCGACATTCATAATCGCGATGACTTCAGAATAAAAACAGCGAACTGGTTCTTGTCATTTATTATTTCGCATAGAAATAAAATCATTTTCTTCTTCTGTGCTTTAACGATCCTTATGATCGGACTTGGTCTTACAAATAGAATCAATTCCAACCCCTATCAAAATTTTGCCGAGCATTTGCCTGTTAGAAAGGCCAACGATTTTTTCTTGAAAAAAATTGGAGGACTCAACGGTCCTCAAATCTTGATTGATTCAGGCAAAGAAGATGGTATTTATCAGCCAGAGTTTCTGAAAAAAGTTGATGAGCTTCAATCATGGTTGAATTCCATGGATGAAATTAATAATGTCTCCTCCATTTTGAATGTTCTCAAACAAACCAATCGTGCTCTAAACGGTGGTGGTAATGACCAGTATAAAATACCAACTTCTTCTCAAGCCGTGGCCGAGCAAGTTTTTTTATATGGTCTCTCAGTTCCGGAAGGAAAATCATTGAACAATTTGGTCACCATGGACAAACGAAAGCTTCGTATGTCGATTCTTTGGACTATACAAGACAGTGTTTCAGGGACTCATGAGATGGAAATTATCATGAAGAAGGCCCAAGAAATCGGGCTCAATGCGACGATTACAGGAAAAGTTGCCCTGACTCAATTGATGGTAGGGAAAGTCATCAAGATATTTATCGTCTCCTTGGCCACCTCGGTGACATTTATCTGTTTAATCTTTTTTGTTCTTTTTAAAGATTTCAAAATTGGCCTCATATCTCTCCTACCGAACATCCTCCCGATTGCCTTTACTAGCGGAGTCTTAGTTCTCATTGGACAGGATATCGACTTCACCATCGCAATCTCGTCTTGTATCTGCTTGGGAATTGCCGTCGATGACACCATACATTTCATAGGCCACTACATCAGGCTGAAAGACAGGCCTACAGAAGAAGCACTTGGAGAAATATTCCGATCAACGGGGTCGGGTTTAGTCCTGACTACAATCGTCTTGGTGGCTGGGTTTGGGATCTTTTTATTTGCAGATTTTATTCCTAACAGAAATTTTGGGATTCTCACAGCATCTTCCCTCTTTATCGCACTGGTAGCTGATCTTTTATTACTACCTGCGCTATTTCTCCTCAAAAAAAGTCGGGTATAATTTTTTAAAAGGAAAATTATGTTCAATGCGAGAAATTATAAAGTCGGTTTGACCATCGACAACGTCGAAACATGTGATTTCAATTCCATGAAATCAATGACCAATGAAGAAATTCTCAAAATGGGTCGCGGCGAAGAAGATAGTCGTCTTCTTGGTTTTATCACCAAAAAAATGAAGATTCATAATCGTTTCTGGGCGACAAAAGAACAAGATGCTTTGGATCTTGCTCGTCAGGCGATCAAAAAGCTTGTTGAAAAAGACTCTTCACTTCTCCAAGAGGCCGAGTTTCTCATTTTGGCCGGAATCAGTAATCCTATGCCGACAGTTTGTACCGCTGCACTTTTGGCCGGTGAGTTTGGATTTAAAAATACCAGTTGTTGGGATATCAAATCGGGATGCTCAACAGGCGTGTTAGCTGTCATGCAGGCACTGGATTGGTTTCAAAACGGAGCCAAAAAAGGTGTGATCGTTTGTACTGAAACTTTTTCAAAATTCACGAATAGCGAAATTTTACAAATGGCAGTTTCTATCGGGGATGGGGCCTGTGCTATGAGTGTCTCGGCCGATGAAAGCATGGAAGTTTTAGGTGCTGTTCACGGAACTGATGCTGAGTATTTGAAGACCATGTATGTGCCAGGGAAATATCCAATCAACAAAGAGAACTACGACCCTTCCCAATATCATTTTCATTTTGCACAAAAGAGTGATTCGTTGGAAAAAATGGCCCACTACTGGCAACAATCCTTGGTAGATTTGATGGAGACATCAGGAATTAAAGGAAGTGATGTTTCACATTATATTTCTCACCAAGTTGATGGATCAAAGAACCTCATGTTTGCCAAAAATCAGGGGATTCCAGAAGAGTCTGTTGCTTTGAATTTTACAGAATATGGAAATATGGGCTGCCCAACAATCTTCATTAATTATCATTTCTGGCAAAATGCTGGAAAGACCATCAAGCCAGGAGAAGTTGTTGTTTTTCACGCTGTAGGTGGAGGACTCTCATGGGCCGGTCTCTGTCAAAGAAGGAAAAAATAATGGATCCACTTAAAGTCATCCAAGAAATTATTGAAGTTAATGATGACCTGGAAATTCAAATTTCTGCTTCAGAAATTAAGCCAGAACATGAATACCGTGCTGATCTTGGTCTAGATAGTTTAGGACTAATGACACTTGCCTTTGAGCTTCAAGAAAAATATCCAGATCTAGATGAAACAGCTATTGCCGACTGGATCACTGTTGGAGACAGCATTAAAACTTTAAACGAGTTGAGTTAAAAGATTGCAGGAGCTTTTTGAATTACCTTTGAGCGTCTCTGGTGTTTATGTCGATCAGACAGAACGCAAAGAGCTATCAGAACGAATAAGAGAACTACTCTCTCCTATTCCAAAAGGATCGCCGCTACTACTCCAAGAAAAAAATCCATTAAATTTTCTATTTAGCTATGGAATTGCGCTCGCTAAAGAATTGGTCGTAATTGCTTTGCCAACAGATATGACAGCTTTTCAATCTTCTCAACTTCAAAATGACATAAAAGGTTCATGGCTTTTGAAAAATGGGCAACTAAGTAAGGGAATTGGAAAAAGTGAAATCCCTAGTAATGTGACACATGCCTGTTTGACATCGGGAACCACTGGAAAACCAAAGCTTTGCTATTTTGACCAGGAACACTCTCGATTAAATGCCAGACTTCACTGTGAAAGTCTTGGAATCAACTCAAATCATACACTGATTCAAACGCTGCCACTTTATCACTCATTTGGTCTCATTAGTTATTATTATTCATGGCTGGAAAAGAAATTCACATTGGATCTCAATCCCATTTTTTTGGGCTTCAAGTCTCTCTCAAAAAGAGAACTATCGAGTGCCGCTCTTCATGTTTCTCCAAGTCAACTACGTTTCATGCTCAAAGAAAAAACTGATCCTCCAAAAGGTATTGATTTGATCTCCATTGGTGGAGGTAGCGTAGACTCTACTTCCTTGAAAGATATCAGAGAAAAACTTCCTACAACTAAAATCTATGTCACATATGGCCTGACTGAGGCCGGCCCAAGAGCAACAACAGGTTTATGGAATGATCAAGAGGAAGGCTACATAGGTAAATCTTTAGAACAAATTCAAGTTGGAGTTCTATATCATAATCAAATTGAAACTTCAGGTATTGGAAAACTATGTCTTCAGTCACCAACATTAAAACTAAATCCTAGTGCAGATGAAATGATGGGAAATTGGTTAGTGACCAGAGATCATGTTGAAATCAATGCTGAAGGTGAAATTTATTTTAAAGGACGAGAAGACGACCTCATTAATTTTGGCGGCATCAGTCTCTATCCTAGCGACATTGAAACAGTGGTCAGATCTAATCAAGAGGTTCATGACTGTGTCGTATTAAAAGTCCAATCAGAAACATACGAAGAAGAGCCACTTCTAGTTATAGAACCAATCATCGATGCCAAAGAAATGAGAACCTATCTCAAAGACAAGTTAGCTGCAGGACAAATACCTAGAAAGATTGAATCCATGGAAAAACTCCCAAGAACATCACTTGAAAAAGTTGATAGAAAAGAACTTTCCAAAATGCTGGGGATAGCATGAATATAACCATTAAAAATGTTGGCCATTATCTACCTGAGCAAATCATCTCCAATCAAGATATGATAGATCGTTTTTCGCTTCGTATGAAAGCTGGCTGGGTGGAAAAAATAGTAGGTATCAAAGAGAGACGTTGGGCCAACGAAGATCAAGCAACAAGTGACCTAGCAGTAGCAGCTTGCAAAGACTTTGACTTAAAAAATTTTAAAGGTCCCTTGTTTCTCTCAACCATTACAGGGGATTATTTAACTCCCTCAACCAGTTCCATCATCAAAAGAAAACTTGCCTTGAGTGGAAACTATCCTGCAGTTGATATCAATGCGGCCTGCGCTGGATTTCTCTTTGCTCTGGAAAATGGCATCAACTATCTTCTTTCAGGAAAAAGTGATCAGGCCTTGATTTTAGCAAGTGAATGCCGATCAAGATTTATTAATACCAGCGATAGAAGAACTGCTTTTCTCTTTGGAGATGCGGCCTGTGCAATTCTGATTGAAAAAACAGATGATAACGGGATGATTGAATGGGTAGAAACCCAAACTGAAGCGTCTGAAGATTATGAAATTCTAATTCCCGCTGGTGGGACAAGAGAACCTCTTACTGAAGAGGTCATTACAAGTAAAAGACACCTAATCACCATGAACGATGGAACTAAGATCAGTGAAGTGACGAGTTCCAAACTCATCGATACTGTTAATCAAACACTCTCCACAAAGGGACAAAAACTCTCTGACTTTGATCATTTTATTTTTCATCAAGGAAATGGGCTCCTGATACGTGCCATTGCCAAAGAAATGGGAATTGATGAAGATAAAGTCTGGATCAATTTCGATCGCTACGGAAACTCATCATCAGCTAGTGTCGGTCTGTCTTTTTCTGAGGCCATCCAATCAGGTAAAGTCAAAAATGGAGATCGAATTCTAATGATGGCCATGGGAGCAGGATATCATATAGGAATGGCCTCCATTAAATGGAGAAATTCATGAAAATCTTCTTAACTGGTGCGACAGGACTGTTAGGCTCTCACCTGTTAGAACAGGGATTGGAAAATGGACACGAATTCATAATTCCCTATCGAAAAATTACCAAAAGACATTACCTTAATGATTTTATTTTAGATAATCGAATCACCACAATAGAAATGGATTTGATGAATGATATCGATGTAAATTTATTGAATGAAATCGATGTCATCATTAATTCAGCGGCCTTTGCCTCACCTTTTGAAAAAGATTATGATCAAATGGTGGCCATCAATACAGAACTTCCAAAAAGACTGTATAAGGCTGGTAAAAAAGCAGATGTTGCCAAGTTCATCCAAATATCTTCCACCAGCGTTTTAGGTTCAGAAGAGTCTTCTAAAACTCTAACTGAAGAAGATAGTGAATATATGCGCGATACACCTTACGCAAAAACAAAGAAAGCTGCCGACGATTGGCTTTGGGATAAAACTGACGTTGCCACGATCCATCCAGGCTTCATGCTGGATAGATATGACTCCAGACCTAGTTCGGGAGCCATTTTGATGGCACTCAAAATGAAAAAGTTCAATGTCTATATCAATGGTATAAAGAATATTGTAGCCGCTTCAGATGTCGCTAAAGGCATCTATCAACTTTTAGAAGCTGAGAAATTTGGTAACTATATTCTAGGCGGTGAGAACATTTCAATAGCCAACTTTCTAAAGATTGCCTGTGAGAAAATTGGAAAAGAGTTTTCTGAACTTCAGGAGATCACAGAAGATCAATTGATTGAGCACCAATTGGAGCGAGAATTTTGTCTTACTTCACCAGTTTCAAGTGACAAGGCAAAAAATGATTTTGGGTATGTCCCTGTACATAATATTGAACAGTGTCTGGACAATACACTAGAGTGGTTTCAAGAGAAAAAAATGATGAGGGTGAAGAAATGAATAAAAATCTCATGATGGCCATGGATGTACTAGGCTATGTCTTCATTACCGTCCCGATCATGGCAACTTGGTCAATTACTATTCTTTTGTTCACCAAAGGAAGTGACCTCGTCCTTTGGGGTATCCCTTTTGTGGCCATCTTCACCCTGGCCTTCTTTCTTTTTTTAATGAGAATAATTATTCCAAGACCTCAAAAAGGTGTCATCAGAGTTGGCTTCAATAACGATTACCTTGGTTGGTACATGAACCTGTGTTTGTTGCGTGCCTTTCTTTGCTCTGGACTAAAATCCTTAACGCTTTCCATGGGGTGGAGTCGCTATTTAATGTTTAAGGCACTTGGTGCAGAAGTTCCCTATAATTTTCAAATGGCACTCAATGCTGAAATTACAGATCTCTCTATGATCAAGATTGGAGAAAATACGTTGATTGGTGATCATGCCAAGCTTTCTGCCCATTACATTGCCAAGGATAGAATTATCCTAAGACCCATAGAACTTGCAGAAGGAACAACAATTCTTCCCCACACTTTTGTCAAACCAGGAACAAAAACTGAACCCAATGAAACTTTGGGTAAAGGAAGTGAGTCATGAAATATCTTATTACTGGATCAAACTCAGATATCTCCAAAGCACTCGGACATGAACTATTAAACCTTGGTCACCAGGTCCTCTTCACTTGCTCAACAGAGGCGAGTAAAAAATCTGCTGAATCTTACTGGAGTGAGAAAGGACAAAATGTTGAATTTGTAGTCTTTAACTTTACTCAACCAGATAAAAGTGAAAAAGAAATTCAATCACTAAAAATTGATGGGATAATTCTCAATGCTTGGAAAAAAGTCGAAGAACTTAAAGACTTTCACGAATTTAATGATCAAGAGATTGACTCGGAGCTAATGGAGAATGTTAAAGGGAATGTTAAACTTCTCCAACAAGTACTCCCGGTCATGGTTGATAAACAGTTTGGACGAATCCTCTACATTTCAAGTGTTGCAGCGACATCAGGCACCAGCAAATACGGTCTCTACTGCTTAGGTAAATCGGCCCTTGAAGGATTGATTAAAAATCTGGCCGTCGATTATGGAAAGTACAATATCACAGCAAATATTCTACGACCTGGAATCATCAAAACTGAACGAACAAAACGGTTTTGGTCGCGAGAGTATTATGCCAAAAGAATGAGTAAAGGGATTCCCTCAGCAAGACTTGGAGAACCCTCCGACATTGCCAGGGCCTCTCTCCCATTTCTTGAAGAGAATTGTTACATGAATGGAGCTGAAGTCAATGTTAGTGGTGGATTACCACTTATAAGTACCGCAGGAGCACTTAAAGACAGCAAGGATCAAGAATGACAGATCAATCACAAAATCCAGTTAAGCCCAAAATCAGTGGGAAACAAAATCTCATGGGAGATATTCTTTTCCTTTTGCTTTTATTACTGACTTATACCATAGGCTACTTTGTCTTTTTAGGATTGCGTACACTTTGCGACAGTGCTTACATGATTCTTCCTTTTGTATTGATTTCTTCATTTGTGTCCCTGATGGCAGTGGCACTTGTTCTTCCAAGACCAAAACCTGGAAAATATAAATTGGGTTCAAAAGGCGCAATCCTCTGGTATGTGACACTTCTTTTTGGTCGCATCTGGGGAAATCCTGCGATTCGTTTCCTCTTATTTTCCAACACCTTTACGAGAACACTTTTTCTAAAGGCCTGTGGTGCAAAAATAAGCTTTAATCACAACTGTTCGCCTTACGTTGAAATTCATGACCCAGCAATGTTGAATGTTGGTGATGGAGTCATCTTTGGAATGCATGCGAAAATTCTTGGTCATTACATTGCTCATGGACACTTGATTCTCGCAGACATTACGATTGGAGATGGCACCTTGATTGGCGGGAATGTGGGTGTTGCTCCAGGGGCCAGAATTGGTAAAAACGTCATGATAGAAGTCAGCTCTTATATTTTTCCCAAGGCCATACTTCCAGATAATTGCCACATCTCAAGACATAGTGTGATCACCAAACATGCCAATTTGAAGGAAGGAGAACGTGTACCTCCCTATACAAATTATGATGAAATCTGAGCATAAGGATTGTAATTTCTCACACTCAATTTCAATCCTAAAGTTACTTAATTTTCCAATTGTCTGAATGCCAAAGACTCATTAGAAGGACGGTCTGGCCTCCACGATAAACTACTTGAATGATCCAAATCCCCATAAGCCCAAAGCCGTAATTAACACCTGCGAAATAACTTCCGGGCAAAAAGAAAAGCCACATTAAAGACACGACTATCGCCATGACTTTTTTATTTTCTCCAACTCCAAACAATGAGTAGAGATAGATCATTCCTATGCTATCAAAAACAATGGCAAGACCTGTGAGTCTTAAAGGTGATCGACCAAGATCAATGACTTCTTGGGCCTTGGTGAAAAGTGAAAACCAAAGATCAGGTACGGCCAGAAAAGATAGAGCAAGTGTTCCCATCGCCACAACGACAATCTTATTAGTGGTGACGACCCAGGCATGAGCTGTGTGACGCTCTCCCCGACCAACGGATTGAGAAACCAAAGCATTACAGGCCTGGCCAAGTCCAACTGCTGGTAACAAACAAAGTAACATCAGGTTAATCAAAACATTAGCTGCTGCCGTTTCTGTCACACCTACTTTCCCAAGTATCCAGTAAAGACAAAGAAGTCCCAAGGAAAAAAATAACTGCTGAATTCCCGTAGGAATGGCAAGCTTCATGATATCTTTCATTTCATCAGGAGAAGGAAATCGTTTAAGAAATCCAAAATCTCGTGCTTTCACAAAACACAAAATGGCATGAAGAGACATTCCTACACAAGTGGCCAGAGCGGAAGCTAGTCCAGCACCTTCCACTCCCATTTCAGGAGCACCAAGATTTCCGTAAATGAGAAGCCAGTTCATGAAAATGTTTGAAGCATGCATGACAAGCATGATCGAAAGATATAGTTTGGCGAGATTCACACCATTCCAAAAACCTCTGAATGTGTGATTCATGGCAATCGCGAAAATCGCCCAGATTCTCCAAGAGAGATATCCCGTTGCCAGTGATTGAACTTTTGGATCAGGACTCATCAGCTTCATGAACCATGGAAGTGTTGGGTAGAGAAAAAAGAGAAGTAAAAGCCCCCCAATGACTGACAAAACAAGTCCGCCGTTCAAGGCCAATGCTGCTTCATCTTTTCGCTCTTGCCCCAGCCGTCTGGCGCTCATTGTCTGAATAGCAACTGGAAGACCTAATAAGAGAGCGACAAAAACGAAGTGTGAGAAGTGTCCAAGACCAACGCTCGCAAGCTCATGCTTGCCCAGACGTCCCACCATTGCCATATCCACGACATTAAGAATATTTTGCGAAATCATTCCAAGAATGATGGGCGCACCAAGAACCAGAATGTTTCTTGTTTTAACTTCTTTCAAGCCACGTTATCCTATTATTAACACAACTAGGATACCACAGATGGCGCAAGTCAAACGAAATTATGATGCCAAGAGTCTGATCTTGGCCGAAGTTATTTATTGGGTTTTATGGATAGTTCTTCTTGCTCTTACTGCGGGTGGAATGAAGCTTCTTCAGTTTATTCATACTGGTCCCTATCCTTTTGTGAATGGCGTTCTTCTTGTCATCAAATTTGGAATTTCTTTTTACATATCTCTTTTGATTGTTGCCTGGTCATTGCCAAAACCCAAAGCTGGAATTCATAAGACCGGCTCACCTGAAGTAAAAAAGTGGTTCATCAATTTTCAATTTGCAAAAATTTGGAATATTCCCTTTATCAAACACATCCTTTTCTCTTCATTTGTTCTAAGACCAATTTTTCTTCGTGCCTGTGGAGCTAAAATTCCATTTGATATGGCGCCATCTGCCTTCATGCGGATTAATGACCCTTTCATGATTGAAATTGGAAAGGGAGCTGTGATTGGATTGGACTGCATGTTTGCCGGTCATACATTTGTCGGCGACAAACTTGCCTTGATGAAAGTTAGAGTTGGGGAAAATTGTACCATCGGTGCTTATAGTTCGCTTACGGCCGGAGCAACCGTTGGAAATAATGTTGTCCTTGGTCGTGGATGTACTCTTTATCCGCTTTCAAAGATTCCAGATAACGTCAAAGTCGGACACTCGTGTCACATCAGCCAAGGGACAAAAATTGAACCAGGTTCAACGATAGAGCCCTATACCCAAACCTGAGGAAAAATTGAGAAGTCAGCTTTTCATTCTTTTACTTCTATTTTTCTCAAGCAAACTCTATGGATTAGAGCTTCCTTCTGAAGATTTCAGTTTTCGCTCCTATGGTGGTTTAATCTTTTTAGAAGATAAAAAATCTGAACTCAATGAGAACAATGTTCTCCAATACATAGATCAGTTCAGGCCTCATCAGCTCAAAGTGGGTAACTTTGGTTTCACCAATAATTCAGTCTGGTCGTATCTTGAAATCAAAAGTGCCTCTGATCGAAAAATATATATCGATGTCGAATACGGCTTTCACGATGAAGTGGTTTTTCTTCATTTCATTGATGGTGAATTAAAAAGCAAATACTCAACTGGTGATTTGATGGTTTTTTCTGATCGTCCACTTTTAACCAATGGATTCGCATTTCCTGTTCTCCTTACGTCAAAAAGTAAAAATGAAATTGTTTTGAAGTTCAAAGCCCAAGAAAATCTACAGATACCGTTTAGTATCATGAGTGAAAAAGAGTTTTTAAAAAAAACACAAAGAGACCAGCTTTACCTAGGATTACTCTTCGGAGGAATTTTTGCTCTTCTTCTCTACAATTTCTTTTTGTGGCTTGCGACTCGTGAAACTTCGTATTTGACTTACTCGATTTACATTTTCACCCATACACTTTTTCAACTTTCTTATACTGCACTTGGATTTCAGTATATCTGGAGCAACTTTCCAGAGTTTCATAATTACTCAATTCCTCTTACCGGAATGATTAATATTGCGACTTTCACTTGGTTTACAAGAACTTACTTGAGCCTTTCCTGGAAATGGGAATTGATGGACAAGATTTTGAAATACACTGGTTGGTTCGCTCTTTCTTTTGTTTTGATTCAGCCCTTTATAAGCAATCAGACAATGATCGTTTATTTACAATCTTTTCACGCAATACTTCCCTTCTTGGCGCTGATTCCAGTCATCAAGTTGATTCTCAATAAGGACAGAGTGGCCTTGTATTATTTAACCGCCTTCAGCTTTTTGATGATTTTCGTCATCATCAATGTCCTCGCAATTTTTGGTCTAATCAGCTATACAGAGTTTCTGTTGCGATCACCACAGATCGGATTTTTGATAGAAGGAGTTCTTCTGTCACTTGGTCTGGCGTATAGAATTAATCTCCTTGAAACTGCCAAAATCAAGGCCGAGAAAGAAGCTATCGACAACAGGATTTACAAAGATCTCTCCAAACTCTCCAATCAAGTATCACATGATCTTCAAAGCCCAT
>SBGE01000063.1 GCA_006226755.1 Deltaproteobacteria bacterium
GGAGTTGATAGGGCCGCGGTCATATCAACAGACTTGGTGGGTTGTGATAGCGGAATGGCCAACAGTAATACTAGTTATACAGACTTTGATAAAGGCGTTCCAGAGAATGCGGATTGCAGTTATACCAACACAATGAATGGAAGTTCAGCGGCTACACCTATTGTCTCTGGTTCAGTAGCTCTCATTCTGGAAGCAAATCCAAATCTAAGTTGGAGAGAGGTCAAACACATCATTGCTAAAACTGCCAGAAAGATAGATCCAAATAGAAATGTCACTCCACATCCTCAAGGTGCTAATTTACAAAATCATACTTATCAAGATGCATGGTTGACCAATTCATCTGGTTATCATTTTCATAACTGGTATGGATTTGGGGCAATTGATGTATCGGCCG
This sequence comes from Deltaproteobacteria bacterium, assembly GCA_006226755.1. Classification (GTDB taxonomy): domain Bacteria; phylum Bdellovibrionota; class Bacteriovoracia; order Bacteriovoracales; family Bacteriovoracaceae; genus M0603. The sequence continues at coordinate 395 of SBGE01000063.1, forward strand.
CAGTTCAAATGGCACAATCATATTCAAACCCACTTCCCAGCTTACAAGAAACAAATTGGGTGAATTCAAAAACAGGACTTAACCTTTCGATACCTGACTCAAATGCGACAGGTGTTACGGATAGTATGTATGTTAATACAGAACTGACAATTGAAGCTGTTCAGATAAAAATTACTCTTGATCATACATATACAGGAGACCTAGGAGTCGAATTAACCTCACCAAGTGGAATGAAAAGTATACTTATGAATATTAACAGTAATATTCTTGAAACCAACTTGAGTGATGCCCTCCTCTTAAGTAATGCTTTCTATGGAGAATCGTCTAAAGGTACGTGGACATTGAAAGTCATTGATGGTGCTCCAGCTGATACTGGCGCCCTGAAAGGGTGGAAACTTAATTTCTTTGGACATACAAGAAATTCTGGAAATCTTTTAGCGAAAACTTCGACTCTTGAAACGTCATTAGGAAATAGTAAAAACACCAAAGAAGGCGGACTTGGTACCCAAAGTAAAATTGACATTTCAACCTTTGGCAAAGATGTCTCCAAAATCAAATGGACCAAGACGACCTTATCTACAAGTGAAAGAAAATATACATTCGAACTAAAATTTAAGAATAAAATAGCTCCAGTTGTTAAAACTGAAACAATAGAAGAATTGGATCAGCTCCTCGATGAAAACGGTGATGTAAAAAAATTAACAAAGAAAGATTCACTCCATTACCTACAAGATCAGCAACTAGATGAGCAGGTCACATCTGTCCCCTGGTATAAAAATAATGGAACTTATGCGCTAAAAACATCAGACGAACTAATAATAGGAACAACACGTTGGAAACTACCCAAGTTAAGTAGTGTTCTTTATAAAATAGGTAACAACTGGACATTTTTTACTGAAGATAAACATCAAGTCACATTAAAAATGGATGGAAGTAGTTCAATAAAACCGGTAAAAAGCGGCGTTTATGGTGTAACTCTTGGTGGAAATGATGAAGTCATCTGGTCTTATGCAGAAAATAAACTTCAATGGAATGAACAAAGAATAGAACTAAAAAATATTAAATCACTTGAAGTCTATAAAAATGCAGATGAGCTGATTATTCCTGCAATTGACGACCAATCCTTTAAAATATTTTATGTTAAAGAAGGAGTTGTCACAATAAAAGAGTATTCAGGACTCTCCTACTTGAAAAATGCAAAAATCAAAGATACAAAAAGAAAAGACAATGTGCTGTACATTCTCTATGAATCCGACTCAGTAATCTGGCACCTTGGAATTGAACTGTATGAAGAGTAAAACACCAGTTACATTAACTTTCTATACTGTATTGATACTCTTAGTATCTGGCCTAATCTATAAACTCACTCATAAAGAAGAGACAATAGACTCCAGACCTCATGTTCGTAAATTTGCTGAAAGAAAAACTCTCATTCCAGCAAAAATGGAAAAAACAGTTCCTAAAAAAACTAAAGTTGAACTCCCAACAGTTTCAAAGGCCGAAATAGTTATTGCAGGTAAAAACTATCTTGTTAATCAAAACCTTTCGGCTAAAAAAGTGATCAAAGCAGGAATAACAACATACTCAGAACAAAATTCCGAAACAGGTATGCCCATATTGACCAACAAGAATAACGGTATGAAAGCTATTTTTACCGGTAACCTCATGATAAAAACCCAAGACAGTTCTCTCTTGGATTCTCTGATTGACAAGTACGGATTAAAACTTATCCAGGAATTCAAACATCTTGGTACATATTACTTGGGATCAAAAAATCCTTCAGACATTTTAGAACATATGCAGGACATCAATCAGGTCCTCGATGGTTCAAGAATTGAATATGAACTGATTGAAAATCCGATAAAACTCAAGTAAATCAACCAATCGTTCTGATATGATCCAAAAAATTGGTCTCTTTTTTAAATTGCCCCAAAGTGAACAATGAAAATGCCAATGAGATAAAATAAGGTACGGCAAATGCTATTAGCACGCCTTTTACTGTCACATAGATTGGAATCTTTCGATCAACAAAGACATCTGGCAAAATTTCGACACCATACTTATCAAGCAACCAAAGAAAAACCAGACCCATGGCGAGACCAAAGAAGACGCTAACAAAACTCATCAAATGCAGAAGAATTGTTGATGAGGTATGAAGCTTTGCTTTACTTGAACCAAGTATCCAAAAACTAGCAAGATCAACTTTAATTTTATCAAAAAATATCAACAAACCAGATGTGATACACAACGAAACCAACATGCTCATTGAAACAAAAAGAAAAACCATGACAGAGGTTTCCAACCGCAAGGCCCAAACCAAAGTTTGATTCTGCTCTTCCCATGTCTTGAAAGTTTTAACAAAAGAATACTTTGAGAGAGTTTCATTGATTTTATCTGTATCGACATCATTATGAATCATGATGTGATTAAAAACTCGTTTTCTGGCAAGATTATGAAGTTTCACGACTGGTAACCAAAAGTGATAAAGATCGACCTCGGGAACATCTGTTCTCATAACATCATCTACATAAATGGTAATGCTCCGAGGAATATCACCTAGAAAACTACTTGTATGGGCCGGCGAAATCATTTGAACTTGGTTACCGAGACCGATACTAAGTTTATTGGCCAAATCAGCAGCTGAAAGACCTTCGTTGTAATCATAATCAGGTAAAAAAGGAGGTGGGAATTCTTCTACCAATCCGTGAACAACTATTGGAGAAATATAATTACCTTGTCTGAGAAGGAGTTCAAGACTGTATTCAAGGTGATATTTTGCTTTTAGCTTATTCAGATCTAAAAGCAGGGGCCTGATTTCTTGAAGTTGAGTTTCCTCAAGTTGTATATAGCTGTGTCCAAGAAATTTTTTGGACCTGGCCATCAAATTGTTTTGAAGCCCACCCATCGTGCTTTGAAGAACGATCAGACTAAAGCTACTTAAAAAGAGCCCCGATACCGCCAGAAACAAGAGCTTCTGACGGGTCTTTGCATGAAAAAGATAATGCGAAAAATATTTTAGAAAAGAGGAGAGCACTAAGCCTCCCCTTTATAGATCATAAAACTTTTTCTTATCATCAACTAGTTTCTTAAGGAATGGAGATGGTGCATATCTGTTAGCACTAACTTCCGAGGCAAACTTTTCAATTGCCTTATAAATTCTCTCAAGACCTTCACCATCTGCATAACGAAGAAGACCGCCTCTAAAAGGAGGAAATCCAATTCCAAAAATAAGGCCTAGATCAACATCTGAAGGCTTCTTCACAATACCATCATCCAAAATATAAGATGCCTCGTTGATCATCGGTAAGAAAACTCTCATTTGAATATCTGTTTCACTCATTTTCTTACGAGCAGAACCAAGGATGGCCAATGCTTCTTCGTTTGGTCCAGTGGGCTTTCCTTTCTCGTCATAGATATAGAAGCCTTTGCCACTTTTCTTACCGAGAAAACCTTTATCAACCATTTGTTGTGAAAGATCAGAAGATTCCGCTCTGTCGCCCAGTCCTGCATGAATAATTTTTGCGACTTTTACAGCAACATCAATTCCGATTTCATCCAATAAACGACAAGGCCCCATCGGCATACCAAAATTGAGACAAGCTTCGTCCAATTCCTTCATAGGCACACCTTCAATAAGAAGATAACCAGCTTCATTCAAATATGGCATCAAAATACGGTTAACAAGAAAACCTGGTCCATCTCCAACAACAACTGGTGTCTTTTTAACTTTGAGACACCAATTATAGAGGGCCTCAATAGTTTCTGGTGCAATTTTGGAATGAGTAATAATCTCAACCAATGGCATTCGATGAACAGGATTAAAAAAGTGGAGCCCTGCAAACCTTGACGGCTTCTCTAAGGCAGTCGACATATCCTCTACAGAAAGTGAAGAAGTGTTCGACGTCAGAAGACATGTCTCTGGAACATGTTTTTCTGTTTCTGCAAATACAGATTTTTTAATATCCATATTTTCGACAACAGCTTCAATAACCAAATCAACTTTATTGAATCCACTATAATCCAATTGAGGTGTAATCGATCTTTGTTTTCTCTCAAATTCATCATACGTCATTTTTTTTCTGACGACTTTTCCCATGAAATTTGAAGAAGATTGCTTAAGCCCGAGATCCAATGCTTCTGGTCCAATGTCTTTCATTAAAGGGGCCATATCACTTTCGGCCATAAGCCAAGCAATTCCCCCACCCATTGTACCGGCACCTAGAGCTGCTCCTCTTTTTAAAACAGGCAACTCACCTTCAGATTGAGGTCCATTATATTTTTTACTGGATTCCATCAAGAAAAAGAGATGTTGGAGATTTTTTGACTGTTCACCAACACACAACTCACCAAAGGCCTGAGCTTCACTGGCCAGATAGCTTGAACGACCTTTCATCATCCCTGCTTCCATCACATCAAGTATCTTCAAGGGAGCTTGATAGAAACCTTTGGTTTGCTTCAACACATTTTCACGAGCTTTTTGAAAAATAATCTTTCTAGAAAGAAAATTATCAGAAGCCAGATGTTCTATCGTGTCCTTAAAACCTTGCTTCTTTTTAGAGCCTCCAAAATGTTTTGGTGCCATCTTAACCAAGTTTTCTTTTGGATAAACTTCATCAACTAGACCAACTTTTTTAGCCTTTCTAGAGTCGAGACCTTTACCTGTTAGAATCAAATCAAGAGCTGTTGGTAAGCCAACTCTCCTAGGCATCCTATAAGTTCCACCAAAACCAGGAATAAGGCCAAGTTTTACTTCAGGAAGCCCCATAGATGTTTTTGGGTTATCTGAACAAACAATTGTATTACAACTTAACGATAGCTCCATCCCTCCACCGAGACAGACCCCGTCAATACACACAACTGTTGGGACAGGAAGGTCTTCAATTCGATTAAAAATATTTTGACCTTGCTCAGCTCCATGGGCCCCTTCGTTTTCAGTTTTCAACGAAGCAATCAGATTAATATCAGCACCTGCCAAGAAGCAATTTTTCTTCAAAGAATGAAAAACTACACCATCAAGCTCTTTTTTCTTTTGATGGCACTCTTCTACAATGTCTCTAAGTTCTGTAAGCGTTTGCTCATCAAGAACTGTCATTGATTTGTCACAGTTATAACCAAAGCCCACATAGGCAACTTTGTTTTCAATTTCAAATTTAATTCTTTCGTATGACATATTACGATCCTTTACTTGATGAGGTTCTCAATAAGACAAGCACCACCTTGACCACCACCGATACAAAGTGAAGCGATACCTTTATCTGCCTTACGACGTTTTAATTCATGCATTAAAGTGACGACTAATCGACTTCCAGTTGAGCCAACGGGATGCCCTAGAGCAATGGCCCCACCATTCACGTTCAATTTCTCTTCCGGAATTTCTCCATGAACTGTATCGACATCAAATCTTGAAGCGATTTCTTTGTTCCCAAGTCCACGTTGAACACCAAGTAATTGTGCAGCAAATGCTTCATTAATTTCGACCAAGTCACAGTCTTGAATGGCAACACCAGTTCGCTTAACCAGTCCATCCATCGCAAGAAGAGGACCCATCCCCATTCTTTCTGGCTCTAGTCCATGGAAATGAAAATCAATCATTCTAGCAATTGGATTCAAGTTGTATTTTTTTACTGCCTCTTCACTACAAAACAAAAGGGCCGATCCCCCATCAGTGATAGGACAACTATTCCCGACAGTAACAGTACCGGATTTCCTTTCAAAATAAGGCTTCATCTTAGCAAGACCTTCAACAGTTGAATTACCTCTTGGCCCTACATCTTTGTGAAGAAGTTTTTCAAGTTTGTTTCCATAGGCCAGTGGAACGATCTCATCTGCAAATTTGCCTTCTGCTTCAGCTGTGACTGCTTTGTGATGTGACTTATTCGCAAACTCATCCTGCTCTTCCCTTGAAATTCCAAACTCTCTGGCAAGTAGTTCAGCAGTAAGACCCATGTTCAATCCACAAAATGGATCAGTCAAACCTTGCTCAATTGCAATGATCGGCGAAAGAAAAGGAGGTCTAAAAGCGGATAGTGCTTTTACTTTATCTGAAAATGATCTGGCCTTCATCACATTGACAAAAAGATCAGTCATCTCTTTTGAGTAAATCAGTGGCATTTGTGACATGGATTCAACGCCACCTGCTACAATGACATCACATCTTCCTGCAGCAATTTTCATATAGGCCTGAGAAATGGCCTCCATCCCAGATGCACAGTTTCGATGAACAGTGTATCCAGATGTTTTTTTGTGAAGACCGGCTTCAAGGGCGATCACTCTTCCCACGTTTGGGTATTTTGCTGGTGAACCTGTGTTTCCAAATATCACTTCATCAACTTCATCATTAGGAATTGAAGTCGCATCAAGAATTTTTCTTACCAGGTAAGCGCCAAGATAAGGTGCGGCAACATCTTTTAGATCAGCGCCGGCCTTGGCATGAGGGCTTCGTCTCCCATCGACGATATAGACATCTTTGAGGGATAAGGTCACAGGACTCTCCTTGTCTTAAGTGATAAATCTAGTTGAAAATTCTATCGAAAAACACATGGTTGGGAAAGGATCAAAAGCGAATTTACTACTATCCTGACCGGGAATTAACCGATTTGAAATGACTCACAGGGAATAAAAAAAAGGGGGTCAAAAGACCCCCCTTTATGAGAAGAAAAACTTGAGTATTTTAATTAGAAACTAATGATCAAACCTGCAGAGAGTGAACCGAAATCTGCACCCTCAAGTGCTTTTCCAGTTTGCTCTAGTCCAAGCTGGTTATAATCGTAAGTAGTACCAAAACCACCATTAGTAGTTCTGTTGTCAGTATTAGAACTATCAGTCAGCCCTTTTGTATAAGAAAGCTGAAGTCTGGCACCAATGACATCTGAAAAAGCGATGTCAGCACCACCAGAAACTGTTCCTGTTACATAGTTGGAAGAGTATTCACTGTCAGCACCAGTAGTTCCGTATCCACCAATTGATTGGTTAAAGTACGGATCATTCTCAGTGTATTTAAGTGTTGCTCTTCTGTATCCAAGACCAAGTCCAACGAAAGGCTTGATTTTAGACTCTGGAGTAATGAAGAACTTTCCATCAATGTTTAGATCCATTTGCTTGTAGCTCATTTCTCTACCTTGAAGGTATCCATTAGTTCCAAAAGTGTTGAAGCAATTCGAACCAAAAGTACAATTATTAAAAGTTCCAAAAGTGTTGAAACCTGTGAAATTGTTTTGGTTGTTCACATCAGTAATTTTCATTGTTGTGTAACCAAGACCGATCCCAACTGCAAACCTATTAGTAAGTTTTGATTCGAAGTTGATTCCAGCTGAAAGTTCAGACTCATATGATTCAGAACCGTCTACCGAAATACTTGTAAGACCAAGTGTTGGTACAATGCTGTTATTCTTTTCAATCTTTTCAGGTGCTGGTGCAGGAGCTGGTGCAGGCGCAACAACTCTTTGTGGAGCAGCTTGAGCTGTGCTCACTTCATCCACATTCTGCAACTGACCAGAAAAGGCCTGTTTTAATTTTTGTCCAAGTTTGAGCTCTTCTTGCATTCTGATGTCTTCAATTTTCTTTTGAACCATCTGCTCGTGCTCTTGCTCGATTTTCTTTCTCATTTTGGCCAATTTCTGAGCTCTAGTCTCTTTCTTTGAAAATTGTCCATCAACGTCGATCTGCTCTGAATTCAAAACTGATTCTGTATCTTCAAGTAGTGCATCGTCTTGAGCAAAAGCAATTGAGTTAGCACTCAAAGCTCCGCACACAACGGCAACCGCAAGAACATAAGATCTGAATCCAGGTCTTAGTTTTAGGGTAAATGGGCTCATAGTTTTTCTCCTTCTCAAAGGTGGATCTCCCAGAAGAAATACACCTCACCTATTCCATTTAAAAGCAAGCCAGTTATAGCAAATTTATATCTCAGTGCATCAAAAGTTTGATAGGGTTGAAAAATTTACAATTTTTTGGCCAAAGGAGGGAAAAAATGCACGTATTTTCAGAGACTTAGAGGATTCTAAAATAACGAAATTTTGAGTAGCTTCCTTGATAGGAATTAAAAATTCCATAGACTTGGCAAGTAATTGAGCTTTGAGCACCGGCCTGAGCACATTGTTCAGGGTTTCCCAAAATCCTTTCCTTGACATATTTCATGAAAGAAATGGCCATCACAATCACGACAGAGAACAAGAGTATGTACTCGACAGCAGTTTGACCTCTTTCTCCCCAAGATTCGGGAACATTTTTGAACTTCATTCTTTAATTATGCTTTGGGATGGACTGAGTCTCAAGAGCGGAAATTCACACCACTCTGATACCTTCCTTAATCTCCATGAGAGTACTAAAAAGTCCAAGGGGGCCCATTTTTAGTGGACCAAAATAATGGACATTCTTTAATTTGACTTCAGAACCTGGGCTGGATGTATCTACGATATTGATTTTTCCAAAGAAAGATTGCAATCGATCATCATTCTTATTGTCTTCGACGCATATTTCACGTCCAAACTCGATAGAAATAACTTCAGGTCTGAACTCTGTTCCTAGTATGGTGGAAATATCCTTTTTCAGAATCTTTATAACTTTTTCTTTATTAAAATCAATCTTCATCCCTTTACCCATAAGTGAAAAGAGAGTGATCCTATAATGACCCTTGGTTTTTCTCATGGCCCAGAATGGATGTTGCCCCCCAATTCTTTTTGATTCAGTAAAGGCAAAATAATCTTCACCAAAAAAATCTTCCAACTCCGGAGTGGAATTCAACTGAACATCAACACTACGAAAAATTTTGGATCTGGACTGTATTCCAATTGGCATTGACTCTGGTTGTCCACCCATCAAAGCAATTCTTTTAGGGTGAATGATTCCTTCAAATGAAGAGAGCTCAAGAGACCAAGGTTTACTTTGATCAAAAAGCCATTCTCTAATAGTAGTTGTCTTACAAATTCCTCCACGACTCTTGAAGACATCTTCCAACTGAGTTGAAAGACTCTCCTCATTCAATTCAAAACATGGAGAAAGCAGAGATAAAAGTAGATGAAAGAGCTCCAATTCATTTCCTCTCATTGAAAGCTTTTTCTGAATAAAGCCTCTTGAGAGATAGAAAAATGTCTTCTGATGTAATGGAATCAATTCCAACTTTCGATTCTGATCCAAATGAGATTTAAAATGCAAAAAACAATCGATGATTGTTTTAGGGCAAAGATTGAGAAAACTTTGAAGATTCATATTCTGCAATGTTCGGAAACGAAAACAATTCTGCGACATCCGCCTACAAAATGAGAAATAAAACTCATTAAATTCTTGTTCGTTGCCAACAGTACTCCAATCGACTTTCTCAATACCGAATAGATTGGGAAATTTCCGTAGAAGCTCAAGATAGTTCTGATAAGGAGAACGTCCAAGTTTGACGACTTGTTTATCAATAGAAAATGAGACGGTTCGAGGAGTCAAAAATGATCTGATACCTGCCAATGGAGAGATTCCTTTATCCTCTCCCCAAGTTTCCAAAAATGCGACATCCATCTCAGATAAAATTCCGCTATAAATATGTCCATATTCAAGTCGTTTATCATCAACGACAAGGGCAGTTTTTCCCCAGTCAGTGTACTCCATAGAATACAACAGACTCAGATAATTCTTACCTACCATGGTCAAATCAAAATTCTTATCAAGCATTGAACTCATCCATAATCTTGCAGTACTTCTCGTTGAGATTCTTCTTCAACATCTCTGTATCAAGTAAAACTTCCTTCATCTTGCTCTCCAAGAAAGTTTGATACAAATGAGATGGATCTTCAACTATATGAATCATGTCCGGTCTTTGAGCAAAGATCAAATCATATTCGGTGGAACGATGTGTTTTAGGGCCACAATAAACTTCGCATCCGGCCAACCAAGGCTCCAGAAGGCTATGCACACTTCTACCGTGCCCACCGCCAACAAATGTATGATCCACCAAAGAATAGGCCTCACATAAAACACCCGGAAGAAGTGAGATAATAACGGAAGAGTCTTTTCCAAGTTCAACTCGACCGTCTCTATGAATAATGGTCGGAGATAGATCTGGGATATAACGTCTGGCTTCAACTAACAACTCAGCAAGAAAATCCTCTCCCAGCTTGTGAGGGGCCAAGACCAAAGCAATTTTTTGTTGAGCAATATCCTCTTTGAGCTGAGGAGATTCGAAAACGCTCATTTCAAAAGGCCAACAACTCCCCATCATCAATCGTTGATCCCGTGAATAGACTTCAAGAAGCTTTTCCAATGGTCTTAGTGTCTCCATTTGATGATCGAGTCTTCGAAGGATTTGAATTTGCCTAAAATCGTAAAAATCGATATTGCTCTTTATTCCCAGCGATTTGAAACGTTCGACATCCATTGGAGAAGCTGTATAGATTCTCTCGAAAAGTGAATACAAACCACGATGATAAAACCCGGCAAAACCAGAAAGTGCTTTGTTTTTAAGAGTCGCTGAAAAAAGAAATGCCCCTTTAAGCTTGGCCAACAAGACTAATTCAGGAAAAAAATCGTATCGACAAAAAAACAATCGCGGGGCCTTTAACCAGCTCCAGCTATTACTGGTAAAAGGTGTATTTAAAGGAAATAGAGTTAAAAGTGGCAAGCGTTTCCAAAATAGCTGTAAAGGCCATTGCTTTTCCATCTTTATAATAACTTCATTCAAGGATGGTGAACTATAAAGCAATTGAACGATCAACCCACTCTTCAAACTATCAGTAATAAGTGGAGCAACCTGCTCCAATTCTCCTTGAGATGAAATCTCGAAAGAAAGATCGGCCCGATCTGTTGAAGTTGACTGCCTCATACGTTCGAATACGAGCCTTTTTCGGACCTTAGAACTAAATATTCCAAGGAGATACCATAGAGGAACCAACAGGATCTGAAGTCCAAAAAGTAACAAATGAATAGTGATAACAAATAATTGCGCCATGAACTCCTACGGTGTCATATTGTCACATATTTAAAACTAAACGAGAAACATCAGCTTTTAGGACATCAAAAAGTTGTAAGTTTATAACATTTTCTTACATCTGTGAGCACTTTTTTCAACTTACTGAATTTAATCTTGCCCAAAGCCCATGTTGTTAGGTAGTTTACTTGACCATTGAGCGTCAATTTGAGGAAAGAAAATTTGATTAAGAAGGAGATAGGAATGAAAACTACAAGAATCGCTAGCGCTATTCTCGGACTTGCTTTTGCCGGAAGCGCACTAGCTGCGGGATCAACTGGTGCTGCCAGTACATCAACAGCAACATCTGCCAATCTTTGGCAAAAACTGAAAGAATCACCTGCTACATTTAGCATCCTTTCAGACTATGGACTTAACAAAAACAAAAACAATCAGATTACTTCTGTTGATACAACCAATATTGCTTATCTTGGTTGGAAGCTTACGAAGAAAGATTCGATCAAGCTTGAAAACAGATGGGTTACCAATAACATTTGGGTAAAAGAAGATAGAACTGATGCGAATAAAGTTGATACAACTTTTTCAAGACAGGTTTTGAAATATACAAGAAGTGGAATCCTTAACCAAGCTAAACACGGAATTAACCTTTCTGGTAACCTTGAGTATAGATACTACCCAGATACAGCTCTTAAAGCTTCGGCCAACTCAAACGGTGGGATCAGACCTTCTGTTTCGGCCTCAAGAAGTTTTGACAGTGGTATTAGCCTTTCTGGTACTTATTACTACTACAGAAACCTTGTTAAAAACACAGACAAGAAATCAACTTACACATCTTACGATTACCTCGTAACAACTCAGTCTTACGGATTTACAGACAAGCTTTCTATCTCGCTAACTGAAGAATTCTTCAGAACTAGCAAGCCAGGAACAGCAAGTGATGCTGCTATCCAAAATGACGAAGACCTAACTGTAACTGCTGAACTTGGATACCAATTCAACCCAGTTGTTTACGGTGGTGTTTATGCTGGTAACAGCATCATGACTGCCCACGATGGTCGTACATTCCAAAAGGAGATCTTCCCGAACGCAAACTGGGGAGTAAACTTCTATATTTCGGCCTTCTAAGAAGATCGAATTTTTTTACCTCAAGAAGCCTTTCTAGCTCCGGTTAGAAAGGCTTTTTGCGTTTCAGAGGCATAATTTTCCGCCCACAACCAGATATAACCAACCATTTCAATTTCACTCAATAAATTCCGATCAATCAAAGGAGCTTTTAGAACAAAAAGACAGGAATTGATCATGGGTGAACCAAAAATTAAAGTGGCGAACGCCAAGAAAGATTTGAAATCAATCAAACTGACCAAGCAGCAAGTTGAATCTGGTGAATACCAACTAGAAGAAATTTTTGAGCTTGAAAACGAGGGAGAGATCCTAGGACTTTTCTGGCAGTATGATTTGAAGGATTTTGTTCAACAAGAAACATCTTTTGATGAAAGTGCTAGAATTAGAAACTTTGGTCAAAAAGAATGGGAACATTTATTCAATCATCCATTTTTCCAAAGAAGAAAGCCTCAACTTATTCAAGCAGTAGATGTTAAAACCAATGAAGAATTTTATCTCTTGGAGCAAGGTCAAAAAGCTGGTCCTTATACTCTTGATGAAATTAAATCTAGACTAGAAGATAAAACAGCACTCCTAACTGATATGGTCTCTGTAGATGGTGGTCAAAGCTGGGGAAAAATCTATGAGATTGATGAATTTGATCGTCGTAGAATGAATTTAAATCTCAATCTCCCCTCTGCTCCTGAAGAAGAAGTTCTTAGGGCCTACGAAGACAAAGTCATTGAAAAAATCAATAATCAAGACAGTGAAACGGATGCTATCGCTGGACTTGCCTACATTGGCAACATGAAGATGGGCAAAGTCACCGACTCGAATGTCGAAGATAACAATTATGAAACACCAGAAAGTATCGACGAAAGTGATAATGTAAATACCGCTTGGATACAATTTTTCTGGATTGGACTATTTGCTGTCTCTTTGGTCGGAATTATTTGGCTCTTTTATCCAAGTGAAAATACCAGTTCTTCTACACAAGGAACAAAACTTGGAAAAATTGCTCCAGTACAAAAACTTGAACCAAGTGAAACATGGAAGGTTAACAAAGACTCTCAGGCCCCAAGTAGAGCACCTGCAGTAAGAAACAACAATAGAACTTCAAACACTGATACATCGAGATCTAGACAGACGACTCCTTTCAAGCAGACTAGTACATACAAAAGAGCTCAAAAAGAGAGACAAAACAAAATGCGTAAAGATGATGATTTCGTAAAAGTAGAAAGTTACGAAAATGAAAGTTATTATGATGACGCAAGTGAGCCAGTTGAACTTGACCCAGTGAGAGAAACTCTTAGTAAAGAAACCATTGATCCAGAGGAGGCGCCGGCTGAAGATTTTGATGCGTCTAATCAGATGGATCCTGCAATGGAACGTGACCCAGCACAAGAAGCTGAACCCGTCGAAGAATTCTAATTATCATTTTACCCTGTGAAACTTCTTGTGTTAAAGTTCATTTATGCAAGAAGTATCACAGGAACTTTTACAGTCATTTCGAGCACCTGCCTATCCTGGCTCATTGTTTTTGAGCTTTGAAGGTATCGAGGGTGCAGGAAAATCTAGCCAACTCAAACGGACCACTGAATACCTTGAAGAAAAGGGTTACAGAGTTCTCGTTTTAAGAGAGCCAGGTGGCACAACATTCGGAGAAAGGCTTAGAAAGGCCATCCTTGAAACGAACAAAGAGCTTCACCCTTTGGCCGAGGCGCATCTCTTTGCTTCAGCCAGAGCACAGCTTTTGTATGAAGTTGTCATGAAAGAGCTAGAGAAAGGTGGAACCGCAATTATCTGTGATCGCTATATCGACAGTTCTTTGGCCTATCAGGGTATTGGTAGAAATCTCGGATTCAATGCAATTCTTCAAATGCACTCATTGTTTCCTTTGAATCTTGTACCCCATCTCACTTTTTATTTTCGAATAGATCTTGAGACCAGTTATGCCCGACAAAAAATGAGAAATGCTCCAAAAGACTATTTTGAGTCCCAGGGTGGTGAGTTCTATAAAAAACTTATCGCTGGTTATGATAAGGCAGCTGAAATTTTTCCTAACAGAATCAAAACTATCGATGGCAATCGTGACATGGAAACTGTGTTTTCTGACGTAAGATCCCTACTTGATCAGCTGATACACTCAATTAATACAAACAGTGGCCAAGCTTAACACCATCGAATCACTATTTAGTCAGTGGAAGAGCGGAAAACTTTCCCATTTCTATATTCTAGAGGCCCACAGTTCCGTTGTAGATAAACAGCAATTTTTAAAAGAAACAACCAACGAGTTTCTTATCAACGTCTTATCAACAGAAAAGAATATAGCTCCAGAGAGTGCTGCCCATCTTTTAGAACAAGGACATGGTGATATTCTCTTTATTCAAAAAACCGATAAAGGAAGTGAATACACCCTGAAGTCAGGTGATTTTGAACCTTTTTTCAATTTTTTGGCCTATCGGAATTTAGAGTTAAAACAACGTTTTATCATTGTTGAAGATGCTCAACTTATAGGAAAAACCATATCTAATAAGCTTTTAAAATCCTTGGAAGAACCTTCACCAAATACCACTATCATCTTCTTGGCCGATAGCACTTCACATATGCTTCCAACCATTCTCTCTAGGGCAATTAGATGGAATTTGCGTGATCAAAATGCTTCTCATGGAGACTACAAGTCCTTAAGCACCAAAGCTGACCTCATAAACTTACTCAAGGGTGGGAATGAACTATCAGTAGATCTTGCAAACCACCTGAGTGGAGAAATAAATCTTCATGAATTGCTGGATAGACTTGGTGGCAAACAAGAATATGAGCAATGTTTCAAGATTCTGATCGCTGCCTTAAGTGAAATGAATTCTAACGCTCAGGATAAAAATGAAGGACTTAAACAGATGGCCTGGTGGTCTAGGGCCAGAGAGTTTAATAATTCACCTCAAGAATCCCTGATAAGTATCTTAAATACCCTCTCTTAGGTTTAAACACATTGTGCCATGGGCCTAGACAGAAAGCTGTCTTTTCAAGACTATACTAGTTAGTCTTTAATGAAAGGACCGAAAGACACAATGCAAAAGCAAGATACCGAACAACAGTTCGATGAACATAATAGCGAAGCTCAGGAATCAGAAACCGAAACAGAACAAACGCAAATCGGAGAAGAAGATTACTCTGAAGAGTTTGATTCTGATGATGAAGATTCAGGTGATAAAAAAACAAAATGGACTGATGGTGATCCTGTTACCTTTGTTCGTGTTCGTTTTCCTGGAAACTCAAAAACATTTCCTTTTATCTTTGGAAAAAGAAGATTTGCCTACGGTCAAAAAGTAGTAGCTATGAGTGATCGAGGAATGACTGTTGGCTACATCAATAGTCTTCCCTACACAGTGCCTTTCAATAAGGGCATGCTTCCTATCAAAAGTATTGTCAAGGCCGCTTCAGAAGAAGATATTCTCGAGCAAAAAGGACACGCTGAAGCCGAAAGAAAAGCTGAAGCCTCTTGTATTAGACTGATCAACAAGCTTGAACTTGATATGGTTCTTACCCATGTTGAATTTATTCAATTTGGAAAGAAGGCAGTTTTCTATTTCACAGCTCCATCCAGAGTAGATTTCAGGGAGTTGGTCAAACAACTTGTTGGTGAATTGAAAATGCGAATTGAGCTACGGCAAATTTCAGTTCGCGACAGGGCAGCTGCCCTAGGAGGGATTGGTGCCTGTGGTCTTCAGACATGTTGTTCATCATTCTTGAAAAATTACGGTCACGTCTCCATTAAGATGGCAAAAAATCAAAACCTTGCATTGATTCCATCTAAAATAAATGGTGTATGTGGACAGCTAAAATGCTGTATCAAATATGAAGATGATGTTTATTCTGAAAAAAGGAAAAAACTTCCAAGAGAAGGATCCTTTATCCAGACTAAAAATGGAGATACTGGGAAAGTTACTAAGTTACACATTCTTCTCGAGCAATTTGAAATGCTGACTGAAGAAGGAAAATTTAGAAGATATGTTCTTGATCAGTTCAAAAATGGCAATCAAATGCCGAAGGAATACAAATTCCCTGAGCGTTTTGATCATATAGTAAATGAAACTTCTGAAATCATTGGATATGTTGCCAAACAAACCAAAACAAACTTTGATCCATTCTATGATCTAGAAGAAGATGACGAATTTGAAGATGTAGAAGAAGGCGAAGACGATCTGGATCAAGATCAAGACCAAGAAACTGATAACGGTCAAGATGCAGAACTAGACTCGAGCAACAACGAGCAATCGACTGAAAATACATCACCAAATACTGAAGAAAGTTTTAAAAATGAATCTTCGACTTCTGATGATGAGAAAAAAGACAGACCTCGAAACAACAATAGAAATCGAAATAATAGAAACAGAAATCGCAACAGAAACAAAAACAATCCTAATCAACAAAATCGAGAAGGCCAAAATCAAGGCCAGGGACAGGGTCAAGGACAATCTCAAGGCCAAAATTCTGGTAACCGAAACAGAAACAATAAAAACCGCAGAAGAAACAACAAAGGCAATAACCGCAATCCAAAATCCAGCGAATGAGTCTTAAAATAATACACACAGGCGATTGGCACCTGGGAAAAAAATTATTCAAAACCTCTAGATTGCCTGAGCAAGAGCTTTTTCTAACGGAACTCAAAACCATCATCCTAAATAAAGATATTGATGCTCTTCTGATCGCAGGAGACATCTTTGATACACCCTATCCTCCAAGTGATGCCATAAAACTTCTTATCGAATTTTTATATGACGTAACGACAACCTCTAAATGTCATATATATTTTATCTCGGGCAATCATGACTCAGGCCGATTCCTTGAAACTGTTGCCCCGTTTTATCGAGAAAAAAATATTCATGTTGTGGGAGATATAAGAAGTAGATCTCCAGAAAAATTTTGTTTTGAAATATCGAACGGAATTCAAACTGCTTCATTATTCATGCTCCCTTTCTTTAGATCATTTGATCTTATTACACTTGGAAAAGAAAATTATCCCGAACTGGAAACACTAAGGGATGAAAGTATTAGCGAATATTTATTAATGGTTCTAAAGCGCTTGTTTGATAATTTTTCATCTAGTCATTTGGGCCCAAAGATACTGATGACACATCATCTTTTTGCCGGTTATGAAGCATCAGAATCAGAACAAGGAGTCGGGCTTTCAGGTCTTGATCAAATTCCGCTGTCAATTTTGACTGAATTTTTTGACTACGTAGCACTGGGGCATCTCCATAAAAAACAGACACTTTCAGAAGACAAACCAAAAATCATTTACCCTGGTAGTCCAATACCTTTTCGTTTTAGTGAAACAACTCAAAAATATTTAAGCTTCATCGAAATTAATAACGACAGGCTATCACAAGAGTTTATTGAACTTTCAACATATAGAAAACTCCATAGAATTCGCTGTAAGCATGATGAATTAGATGGAAAATTAGAAGAACTCATAAAAAATGACGATGATATTAGTAGTTTGAGCTCTCTCTTAGAGGTAAACGTCAAACTCGATGAGCCCTTCCCTGGTCTGGCCGATATTATTCGTGACAAGCTAACAGATTCAAATATAGAGCTGGTCAGTTTCAATTCATTTGTTGAAAACGCGAAAGCTGAACAATCATCACAATCAGATTATCATCTGTTAACAACGGAAGATTTATTTAAACAGTTCTATTCCCAAAAATTCAGCAAAGAATGTCCAGAAGACATATATAAAGAGTTCCAAAACCTTCTCAATATCTTTAGAGAACAATCTGAACAAAAAGGTATGAGATGAGGTTATTAAGGATTGAAATTGAAGGCATCACCAGCCTCAAAGATAAATTAGTCATAGATTTTGAGAAAGATTTAGAAGGGGAAGATCTCTTTGCAATCACTGGACCGACAGGATCTGGAAAATCAACCATTCTCAATTGTATTTCAATTGCTTTGTACTATAAATCCCATAAAGATTTGAATCCGGAAGATTTTGTTTCATTAGGTGCTAAAAGAGGAAGAATTGTTCTTGATTTTGAAATTAATGGAGATAGATACACTTCTCTTTGGGAATGTGCCCTTTATGGAGTAAGAGGAACGAGACTTAAAGACCCAAAGCCAATAAAGGAATTCTATAAGAATGGCACCCCTCTTGACACCAAAGTGTACTCCCCTGAACAAGTAATAGGTCTTGATGAGGATCAATTTCAAAAAACAGTTATCATAAATCAAGGTAAATTTAGTGATTTCATCACTAGTCCATTCAAAGATAGAAAGATTCTTCTGGAAAAAATATACACAACAGAAAATATAACTAGCTTCCCCTCTTTTCTAAATAAAGAAATAAATAAACTAAATGATGAGAAAGCACTACTCGAATCCACCCTGAAAGGCGGTCTCCCTCTAACTGAAGAGCAGTACAAAAAGAATACACACAGAGAGACAGAGATTAATGAAATTTCCATCAAACAAGAAGAAGAAAAAAAGTACATTGAATTGGTATTTAACAACATAAAAGATGTCGTAGAAAATGCCACAAAAATAAATGAATCTAA
>SBGE01000262.1 GCA_006226755.1 Deltaproteobacteria bacterium
TAAAAGTTTTAAAAAAAAAAAAAAAAATGGTTGGGCCTGGCATAAATTGAATATTCAAGATGGCGATCACAGAATTGTGATGCAAAGAAATCGTCCTTTTGAATATGTCATGAGTTGTGGATCGACTGAGTACTTCAGAACTTTCGACACTCCTTCCAGCAAAAAGATAGCTGGACTCAGAAGAGAAGGGACCCTAACTTTTTTACTTCACCCGAATGATCCTGATCACGGTCATCTGTTCGACTCTAAATGTACAGATTTGGTCAAACGATTAAAGCTTGGTGATATTACTAATAAAACATCCAAGGGGGAATTGTTTGAGAGAGAAGACGTTGCCGAAGGTTTTAATAAAGACGATCTCGACAATTATCCGAACCTCGATCAGTTTGTTCCTCACTATTGGTATCTTCAATATCTGGCCGGGGATAATGTTGAGATTTATACTGTAGAAACATCTGTTTCTGATCCTAAAGAAAGGCATAAGTTTTATCTAGCTGGACAGTATTTTTCAGGTGTTGATGAAAGTTCTCCTGTTGCGTCTTATAATTATTCAAATAAGGGATATGTCTTTGGTACCAATTATGGAAAGTATTACTCTTTAAGTGCTGTTCAAAATGCAACAGAGTCCAGTGAAGGTGCCGCAACTTATATGGGTTATGGAAAGACCTGGGGATATTGGAGTTGGTTACCTCTGGTTCAGTATTCTAAGATTATTACCAGTGACTGGATCTCAAAAAGAAATGTCGCCTCAATAAGAATCAGCCAAGAGTTATCCTATAAGAGAACTTTCACAAATGATCTGATTCAGGGATTCAATCTTAAGTATATTGGAACCAAATACGACACAAAAAGAAGAAAAGATTATAACGGTCATGCCACTCGTTTCGATATGGGGCTGAAGTTTAACCAAACTTTTTATTCGAGGCTTAAAGGAACATTTGAAACTCTTGAAAAAAGTGATCTCTCAAGTGGAGTCATTTATGGTGGCGGACATGAAGGGATTGGTTATCAAAAAATGCATGAATTCTATGGTCTTAGTTATTCAAGCCTTTTTGGAAATGAAATCTATACTGGTCGGTTTCAATTAGGAGCTGAGATGCTGAATCCCTATACGGCCGGAGGAGGACTTCTTCCTTTTTACTTCAAAGAGGTTCATGCTTTGATCGGTGTTGATGTTGCTAAATCAGATTATACATTTATCGATCGTACTTTTCTTCGAAACAGAGTGATACAGAGCTATCATGCAGGAGCTCGATTTGATCTGACTTTGTTTTACAATATACCGGCCTCAATAGATCTTCTCTATGCACAGGTACAGAATCCAGTGGGTAATAATCTCAATGAATTTATTACGGTTGTGACTGGAAAATTTGTTCCTTGAAAAAACAAGATATCTTACCCTTCCTATTAAGCAAGATACTTCCGGAAAATATAAGTTTTCCGGAAGCTCCTCTTGGTGATTATAAAGTTGTAGGCCTTGGAAAAGCCGCTCCCTCTCATGTTAAGGCCTTCTTTGATAAACTTGGAAAAAGGGACCATCTTATTATTACAAAAGATGGGGTGCCGGACTTGGGACTCAATTGTCTTTACGGGAGTCACCCTAATTATTCTGAAAAAAGCCTAGAAAATGGTGAAAAACTGATTAAGTGGATTGAAGAAGATCAGAGGGATATTCTCTTTGTTATAACTGGGGGAGCATCTTCTGTTGTCGAAAAATTGAAGCCAGAGAATTCTTTAAATCAAGTTCAAAGTCAAATTGATGAGTACTTGAAGGGGCAAGCTTCGATTCACACAATTAATGAATATAGAAAAAGTATCTCTCTCCTAAAGGGAGGGGGGCTGAAACGAATTTGTAAGGATCGTAACATTCATACTTGGTTGGTCAAAGATGTTCCAGGATCAGATGTGTCTGATGTCGGATCAGGGCCAACATTGGAAAAAGGTGATTCTCATTATTCAGTTTTGAGTTCTTATGAAGATCTTAAAAGTGACGTTAAAAACATTGAATATGAATTCATCTCTCCTGCACTAGATTGCTCACTTGAAGAAGGAATGAAAATTGTATTGAAGAGAGGGAGATCGATCTCAGGTGGAGAACTTACAGTAGATGTAAAAGCTATTGGAAGAGGTGGGAGAAATTCTCATTTTGTTCTAGAGGCAGGTGTGGAGCTCTTTGAAAAAAATATTCTTTCACTGAGCGAGAGAGAAATGGAAAAAGTCTTTATTGCTTCTCTTGCGACTGATGGAGATGATGGTAATTCAAATTCAGCAGGTGCTTTTCTTGATTTTCCTTCATGGAAAGTGGCCAAATCTTTGGGGCTAGATCCTATTGAGTATCTTCAAAACTCAGATTCAGCATCCTTTTTTGAGCGTCTAGGATGCCTCTATCTTACTGGAATTACAGGCACAAATGTCATGGATTTGCGTCTAGTCTTCGTTCCTTAAATCACGGACTTACTTTTTTACAATAGGGTAGCGAAATATCCTGAGGATGTTATAACCGGCTCGTTCGTTTAGGGGGATTTTTAAATAAATCCAATTCGCTTTTTTCCTTTTTGGATGTCCTCTCTTGATCTTTTGTTCGGGATTAAGAGGGGCATTTTTTTTTAATGAAGAGATATTTTACACTAGCTACATTTATTATTACGACGAGTGCCCATGCACTGATGGGTGATTACATCTCTTCGTCTGAAATCCCTAATTCAATTTGTCGATTAAAAATCAACTTTCTTCACACTTGTACTGGAACCCTTCTAGACAATGAAACTGTTTTAACAGCAGCTCATTGTGTGGATCGGGATCATATCAAGCCAGGAAGTAAACGATTTAGAATTTCTGTGAAGTGTGGAAAGAAAACCAGATATGTAGAGAAGTTTTCATATCCTGGTTCTAGTGTTGAAGGTGAATCTCGATATCTCACTCGCTCACAAGCTGAAGAGAGAAATGAAATGCAGTTTTGGAGTTGGAAGAATAGTGATATGGCCGTTCTTAAACTCAAAAAACCCTTTGAGTATTCCGGTCTCCCTATGGCCGAAACTTACTCAGAAATGATCTCTACTCTTGAAAACTCTGCTTTTTGTGGTGTGTTTGGAGCAGGTCGAGACAATTGGGATGGAATAGATAAGCTTCGTGGAATTGACCTCTCGAAGTTCAAAGAAGAATGGCAAACTTGGGAACAGTTCTATCAAGGTGGTCGAGGATTCCTCACAACCAAAGGCGAAAAAACTGGAATCAGACCGGGGGATTCTGGTGGGCCAATTGCTTGTAGAGATTCAAATGGAAATTGGACTGTCCTTTCTGTTCATCAAAGCTTGGTAAAGGGTGATCTGTGGATTGGAAAAAGTCGACCTATTTATCAAGATATCAATTTTATTTTAGAAAATAAGT
>SBGE01000019.1 GCA_006226755.1 Deltaproteobacteria bacterium
GATCCGTTAGAACCATTTGATCCGTTAGAACCATTTGATCCGTTAGAACCATTTGATCCGTTAGAACCATTTGATCCGTTAGAACCATTTGATCCATCAGTTCCAGACGTTCCACCGTTAGCATTACCATTGGTGGTATCGTTACCCATGTTTCCGTCACCAGTGTTACCTACACCATTGCCAGAGTTACCATTTCCAGTGTTACCAACACTTCCGATTTGGTCTTCACTTCCTGGGTTGTTGTTTCCAGAGTTTCCACTACCACCATTATTGTTACCGCTGTTTCCGTTAGCGGCAGCAATCGTACGATAGTTAGAATTGTTTGCTGATACATTTTGAGAATAGGTTCCTGCGAGTACGAGTACTGCAAGAAGTAGTGTGACTACAGGTGTACGTCTTTTCATTTTAGGCCCTCGAACATGCGTTTATTGCATTGAATAAAATTTTGAATTAACGCTTAATATCAAGCTGTCTATAGAAAGTCGAGTGTTTTAGTAAATTATTTATACGGATTTTTGGACATTTATCTTTTACAAAAGGAAAAATATCAAATTTTGATATTGAACCTATCTAATAATTTTTCCAATGGTTTCAAGGATTTAACCTCTAAGTGTCTGAAAAACAAGGCGTCTCGAGAAGAGCTAACTTGTTGATAATTCTTTCCCGCTACGAACGCAAAAAAAAAGTAGCTATTATAAAGGATGAAGAGTTCTGTAACCTTGGAATAGATGGTGAGAAAGTTGAAATTCATGCAGTTTTTGTTGATTTTGGTGCTCATCATGGCCTGTAACCAAGCGGACTACAAACCCCCCTCAGTAGATGAAATTATTGAACAGGAACTCATCGGCGAAGATCGTGATCAACGTGTTCAAGAAATTCGCGATAACGATGAAGAGCTTAGAAAGTTAACGAGAAACTACACAGCAGTTCCTTCAGTTTGGGAAGCCAAAGAGAGAATTAACGAAATCACTTCACCTCCAAAACCAGAATGTATTCCTGATTCCATTCATCGTGATGAAGTCATTGAGGAAGCGACAAGTGGGGAAGACGGTGTAAATGAAGTTGTCCCTCCAGTTGCAGTAGAAGAAATTATTACACCTGATCCTGTTGAGCCAATTCCTCTTCATCCTGCAGCTAAAGGAGCAAGAAAACTTTTAGCTTCTTTTTATCAGTCATGTAAGGCAATCGATAAACCTATCGCTGACGGACAAGGTGAGCTAAAAGGTGTGATCATGGGTGATTCCATTGATGGTCAGTCAGGCCTTCAAGATGGAAAAATAAGAAAAATTACAAATCTAGACACCTTTGTTGAATCACACGTCGTACTAAGTGAACTTAAAAGTGATGCAAACTATCCAGGTCCTCAATGTAGAGATGCAACAAAACATCCACCTTTGTTTGCCTATGCTTCAAGAAAATATCCCAATAGAACGACGGGCGAATTTAAAATATTCTCAAAAGGTGGAGGAATTACTAGAAGTTCTCCTCCTGCTTCAGGGATTGATTGTTCTAGTTTTGTAAGTGTGGCAATGGCATCACAAGGTCTCAAAATGTCCAAAGATCAAACTGGCTTTAGAGATATGACGACTCGTTCTTTGAAAGCTCAAGCTGCAAAGGCCGATAGTTGTCTTAGTAATGCAAAAGTTTCGCCTTCAAGCCCACTTAAGGCTGGAGATATACTCAACGTTGCAACAACTCACACTGTTATTATTGATAGTGTAGGAAAAGATCCATTAGGCATTGATAAATATGCAGCTGCAGATAATTGCAATGGGATAAGCCCGAAAGATTTTAACTTCACTTATGTACATAGTGGAGCCATTCTTAATTCATATGGTCCATCTCGAGTAAAAGCCAACTCACATAGATCTGGAGTTATGTGGAACAATCTTGCTGTGATGGCTAAACGACTCTGTCACGAGAAAAAAGCTGGAAATGTAGGAACGAGAGATAGTCGATTCAGTGGAATGAATTCAAACTTTGGTCTCCTTAGACACAAGTCAGAAGATCCTGAGTGTGTATCGGATAAAAAATATCAAATAGAAGGTCAAAAATGCATCGAAGGATGTGAAAATACCGAGAAGGACTTTCAAGATGTTTAGATTGAAGATATTTTTTATGTCATTACTTTTTCTTCCTTCAGCATTCTCTCTTGAGTGTCCCTCTGGAAAGAAGGTTGAAGAGATTGCACTTGATATGATTAAAGCTGAACTTTCAGGTGTTCAATTGGAAGAGATGGAAAACAGCAAATGTCTTGAGCAAAAACATTTTCCACATCTTTTGATTGTAAAAGATCCCTCCAATGAAGTTTCAAAACCTACATTGGGTTATGTTAGTGATATAAAGGACATCAAAATCAAAAAAGTGGAAACTATTGATCCAACAGTTCATTCCTATAAAGCTTATTTTGAGGCCAAATACTCCAAGATCAAGGATGGTAAACCTGCTGTACTGACTGATTCTATCACTTTCTTTCTTTATAAAGATGCTCCGAACCAGTCCATCTATGGATGCGGGGGAGTGACACAACATGCAAGCAAAATTCTTCTCTTCAAAAAATGTAAATAATGATCCAAATCAAATTTTCTGGTCTGAAGCCATGTTATTCTAAAGGAAAGGAGTCCTTATGGAATCTATGCAATCTGAAAGAGTTCTGGTCTTAGGCGCGAGTGATAATCCAGAAAGATATAGTCACAAAGCGATGATCATGTTGCAACAACATGGTTATACACCAGTTTTAGTCCACCCAAGAATTGAATGCATTAATGGAATACCTGTTCATCACTCTTTGGCCGAAGTGCAAGATATCGATACTCTAACTGTCTATGTGAATCCGCAATTATCAGACAAAATGAAAGATGAGATTCTAAATTTAGGTGCAAAAAGAGTGATTTTCAATCCAGGAACTGAAAATGAATCTTTGAAAGAAGAGTTGATCAAGAAAGGCGTGGAAGTTGAATACGCTTGTACCTTGGTTCTTCTTTCAACAGGACAATTTTAGAAAAGGGATTTGCTCTTTATTTGATCCAAAATTTCATTGATCGATTTTTGAATGCCATCCTGGTTTGGGCTATCCCCAAATGATGTATGCTGTTTCTTTGTCAGTGTTTGCTTGAACTCTTTCTTCTCACTTTTGGCGGCAACATTCCCCGCATCGTAAGCAAGCTTCTTGAGCTTGAAAATGTACTTGATATTGAGGTCATCTTCTTTCATGGCAACATTAAGATTTAACTGCTCTACAGCTCCTAGCTCTTTTGATTCCGGAGCAACCATTTTAATGTCGATAAACCCTTTCTTGTTCTTCATCGTTTTAACTTGGAACTTAAAGAAATTTTCGAAAATTTCAATATAGTTATTAATTACATTTAT
>SBGE01000161.1 GCA_006226755.1 Deltaproteobacteria bacterium
TTAGCTCACTTTATCTCAAGAAAGAGGCCTTAAGGAGCTTGTGG
Source organism: Deltaproteobacteria bacterium (assembly GCA_006226755.1). GTDB lineage: Bacteria > Bdellovibrionota > Bacteriovoracia > Bacteriovoracales > Bacteriovoracaceae > M0603. The sequence continues at coordinate 45 of SBGE01000161.1, forward strand.
AATTCATACATAGGTTTTTCAAATTGAGGGGCATAAACGCCCTGAACATAGACACCAGAATTAAGTCCCTCTTGGACCATATCACAAATCTCCATGTCTTCTAACTGAACTTTGTCTGAAGCTTTTAATGAGGCCTCGATGTCATAGGGCCTTGATGTGTGAAAATAATCAAAAACGATCAATGTTTTATTTGGAGATAGAGGGACTGCAATATTTGTATCCATCCAGTCTCCATAGCGATTAACCATGAAGTTGGGATACATCCAAGTATATTCAGCTTCGCCTTCCACTCGTCCTTGAACTTCTGCTTCAACCGCTTCTCGTTTATCTGCCAGACATTTTTGAAGACTCCAATTTTGATAGATCTCCGTATAATAACTTTCAAGATTAAGCTGAGTTGTGAGTCCTGGATGCATATGAGGGACGTGATAGCCACCATCAAGATAATTATCAACAAAAACTTTCCAGTTACAGTTGATTTCGTATGTAACTCTTTTTTGGAAATTCAAGTTAGAGTAGTGATTTCGATTAAAGTGTTCAAGAAGGTCTTTTGAAAATTCTTTTGGATTGCCATTTCCTAGCCATAAAAAGATAAACGGCCCAACAACCTGAAGTGGAATTTCTTTTAGGTTAAGTCCTTTAGAGTGAATTTCTTGAATTGAACCTGCTTTTGGAATTTTTCGTAGTCTACCTTCTAGGTTATATACCCAGCCATGATAAGGGCAGACAAGTTTGTCAGTATTCCCAGAACCTTTGGCGACACAGGTACCATGGTGACTACAAACATTATAATAGGCCTTGATTACGCCTTGATCTCTAACAATGACATAAGGACGATTAGCCGTTTTTCCTGTTGTATAGTCACCGTCTTTTTTTAGGTGATGTACAAAATCTGCAAACATCCATTCAGCTTTGAATATTTTTTCATATTCGAGATTCATGAATTCTTTTTCTATGTACCAGCTACTTGGTGGGGTCCATGCATCTGTAACATCTTTAGAGTCATCAAATTTATGAATTTCATCCAAAATATTCACAATTACCTCATATTGAATGCCGCTTGAAAACCCTGGTTGAGACAGGAGAGAATCTTTGATTCAGTCATCCCAGGCATGTCCATTGCGTTCATGTATTCTTCGCTTAAGGTGATATTTGAAAAATAGGTGTTGTCTGTGTTGACGCAAACATTGATTCCTTTATCTAACCATTGAGGAAGAGGATGGTGAGCGAGATCTTGGACAACCCCGCATTGCCAATTTGAAGTTGGGCATGATTCAACGGTAACATTATTTTCTAAGACTAAATCAATTGCCTCGCTCGATTGAAGTAATGTCGTTGCATGCCCTAATCTTTGAGCGTGTAAAACTGATACTGCTGTTACAATTTCTTTTGGGTCTCTTCCTTCTGAAGCATGAACGGTACGACCCAGGCCTATCTCTTTGGCCATTGAATAGGCCTTTGCATAATCTTCCAATCTGAATTTTTGTGTGGGAGACGGACCTCCTGCCAGATCAATGGCAACAATACCACCTCTGGTTTTGGCGAAGTTAACATAGGTCTCTAATAAATTGGGGTCATCACCATAAAGCCCACATAAGATGAGACCGGCCTCTCCGTTAAGTCCTTCCAAAACCGAATCAATAATCTCTTCAAGTCTGAGATTTTTTTGCTGATGCAGATGTGGACCAAAACGAACTTCAAGTGCAGTGACATTGTCATTTTTTGCGTCTTCCACTATTTCTTTCGCGACTCTGATCAGTTCATTTTTCTCTTGAAGGAGTTTCAAAGAAGTTACAAAAAAGCTTAGGGCCTTTTCTAAAGTCATATTAGGAGAGAAATGAAAATCATCAGGTATGTCGACATTGAATTTCCGTCCCAGCTCAATCATAGTAGATGGCCTTAGAGAGCCATCAAGATGACGGTGGAGATCAGCTTTTTCTAATTTCTTAAAATCGAGCACTACTTAGCGTCCTCATATTTACTTTTATTACACTCCGAGATGCATTTGCTTCTATTGGCCGAATCGTATTTTGAATATTTCATGTTGCATTTTTCCATACAGATACCATACTTTTGGTCTGCATAGATTGTCTTGGCCTGTCCACAACCGAAAAAAATAGCGGCAGTTAACAATAAAAGTAAGTTCTTCATATGTTCTCCTTTGAATGAATATTTAATCATTGTCCCTTGATCTCGCCAAGAATGACGCAACGAAAAGATCATTTTTCGAAGTATTTTTGCTTAAAGAGAGTGCTATAGTGCTTGCTTCCTTCTTCATTGACATGGTCCATATCACCAAAGAGGTTTTCGGGAAGCGATTCGAGTTTGGAGTAAATCAGATCTGGATAGATCTTTTTGAGGCCTTCGAAATAGTCGTCTTTTTCTTTGAAAAATTTTTCACTCAACTTTTTCCAACTGTTAAAATTGTTTGGAACAAAATCGATGACTATTTTGATTTTGAGTTCGTGTGCAAGAAGCAAAATCTTTCGCAGATAAATATCGTTCAGGGGGTGGATATTCCAGCCATCATATTTAACAAGTGGATTTACATAATTAGTTGTCTGATTATAGTTAAAAAGATGGTGGCCTCGAGTACTAGTCATTTTATTTCTAATTTCCTCTTTATGCTTTTTTGTTTCTGTACTGCTCATCTCATTGAAGACAGATTTTACATGATTAAATTGGAATGGTGTGAGACCAAGTTTTATTAAATAAAATTCTAATATGGCCAAATTTTTTTGTGAATTTTTTACAAGAGTATTCCAAGCGTAGTTGAATGGAAACCAATTCTTGAAAACATTAAAAGTTTTTTCTGGACTATAGAAAAGTTTGATATTTTTTGAAGTTAATATGAAGTCAAAAAACTCTGAAGCATTCATGTAACCGAATGATAGAGAATGTTCTTTGAATGTGTCAGAACTTTGCCAATGGGTGATACCAAAACTTAAGAATAGTCTTTCTGGTTTCTTTCCTGATGCGAGGTATTTTTTTAAAAAGTACCATGCATCAACTGGCGTTAGACCACTCATCGAAAAATTACTTAATCTGTCAGATATATCGACAGGGTTAATTGCAGCAACTGCCAAACTGTCACCAATAACAATATCTTGAGGATTTAGTTTCTCATCCTTTAGTAGATGGTGCTTGTATTCCCATGTGAGAAAATCAATTGGTGCATAAAAAGACTTATTAAATTCTATAAAAATCCACCAAGGAAGCCAGATCATCAAAGTCATGAGAATGGATTTTAAAATAAACTTTTTCATCAAT
>SBGE01000185.1 GCA_006226755.1 Deltaproteobacteria bacterium
TCTATTAAAATATATTCAAGATGAATTTAATAATGGAAAAAATGGTTTTGACTATTTGGTAGGCAAGATAAAGAAATATCTTTTTGAAATTGAAATAAAACTGACGGAAGCCGTAGGAACAATTCACCTTCTAGAGGATTTGATTTCAGTGTGGGATCGATTAAATACACAATCGGGTGAGCCAGGAAGACTTCATAGAAGTTTTATTATTAAAGAGTTTGCATTGGAATCTGAGTGGGAAAATAAAAAAGAAATGCTTGGTCGAATGACAAACATAATGTCCGACTACCAATCATGGGTTGACTCTGGGGATGCTGCAAAAGTCATAGATATAAAGCCAGAAAGTCAGCCAAATGTATACAAGTGTGAAAATTATCAAAATACCAAAATAGGCAATGATCCTTGTGCAGACAGAGAATATGTCTATAAAGGTATTAAAAACTTATTTGAACTTTTGGCACGATATAATGGAGATGATCGACCTACTGGTGTTGGTCAGCTTGTCCGCTCTTCCATTGCAGAAGGTGGACTCAGAATACCGTTTGATAGGGATGATCAAACCTTAAAGAGAATGACCCTTAAGGAAACAATGGAGATGATGTATAGGCTTACGGATAAGTCTATTGAAATCAACACAAAGAAATTTCCTTATTATCCGGAAGGTGTAAGGCCAAATAAGGTAGAGCCTGAGGACTATCTTCAGCCAATGACAACTATGGAGAGAATCGAAGTCACAATTCGTGATGTTCGTTTCGATATGAACTATCTTGGAGCTCATTATCAAAATGCTGTCGCACGATCTATTGACTATAATAAGACCGTAGAAGGAAAAGGAAGTTTGTTTAAAACATGTCTTGCTTTAAGGTTTTGTGGGAAATTTTTCAGTCGAGATCAGTATCGAATGGCAGTTAATGCAATTGAAACTTATGATGGTCTGCTGGATGCCAATGCTCACTTTGGCTATGCAGATTATATGAAAGGTCTTCTTAGTATAGTTGTTGGTAGTTCATCTAAAGTATCATCTAAAGATGCTACAGTTCGGGTAAAAGTTGGAAGAAAGGAAATTGTTGTTCCCTATATTCAAACAAAAAAACAACTGGAAAAGCACAATGGTGGCATTTTAACTGAGCTTGCCATGCTATCAGCATTCTCTAATGGTGGTAGGGTTCTAAGAGATCGAGTAGGTAGAACACAAAAAGAATTTGATGAGTTTCTGGCAAGTAAGGGTCTTAATATCGTTAATGAAAAAATTCTCGAAGGTTTTGAAAAAGAAGGTGGCGAAAAAGCAGCTATAGAATTAATCCAACAGATGCTAAAGGTAAAAACACCGGAAGGACGACTGATTCATCAAGATGTTGTCGATTTCATTGGTGAATTGAGTTATCCCGAACTTAAATTTGTTGAGAGGACGATTTCAGATCTTTTAGTTGTATTTTCATACGTTGGAGTTCCACCTTGGGTACCAAAAGATAAAGAATTGGAGCCAGAATATAAAAGATATGTTCGAAGTAACTACTATAGTCTCTTTCAATATATTTCTAAGATTGTAGAACTTTATCCATCAATCAAGAGCAAATTTCCAGTCAGAACAGATGGAAGTGAAATCAAAGTACTAGATGTCTTGAAGGCGATAGCTTCACCACTGAGACTTTTTAGAAAGAACCTTGAAAATGAAAATGCTGATTATTACATCGTGTTAAACGAATTGTTTCTTGGGGTTAATAAATTTTTGTTTGTCCCCGAACCAAGGCAAAATCATCTTGGCATAGACTTACTCCTTACATTTATTTCTAATCCCGATGAAATTAGTGAACTACTTTTGGGTACTAGAAAAGTTTATGCCATTCTCGATGCTATGCATGTGGGTAAACAAAAAGGATCGTTTACTGAAATTGCCTCGAATCTATCGAAGCTAAATAAAACAGAGAAAATAAACTTTGAAGCTCTCAGGGAGTATATTAATCACACTTCCAGAGAAGAGAATTGCTTTCAAGGTGATGGCACGTCACGTGTTTGTAGTAATAATCCACACTTTGATGAGTTTGCTAAACTTGGAGCTTATGTCTTAAAACGGGACATCTCAGGTAAAACAAATTTATATAAAGCAGCTGACACTATGCTAGTCGAAGAGCGAGAAAACCTGTCCAACTTGGTCAATGACTTCACCCCTTATTTAATCCTTCCTTAATTGCCGACCAAATTGGTTGGTGTTCTATCTGTTGCCCATAATTTTCAAGTCTTTATAATAGTAAGTTGAACTAATTACAGTGGAAGTACTTCATTGAGAACGTTGAGCTTAGACCCACGAAATTTAAAAAAACCATTGCTGGCCCATGACTCTCTTGGTGAAAGAGAGTTGGGTAAATTATCCACCGCCTTTCAGCCAGGTGAATGGGTTCTCGCTGATGATGGTAAGGGGGATAAGTATTTGCTTGGATATATAAATCCTTTTATAAACCGCGGTGATCAGTTTCGTGCAATTGGTACTGCTCAGAAGTCTGTTGAAAAAAGTAGTGAAGAAGAGATTGCTGCGAAAATTATTGAACAGAGGATAACGGCCGCCATAGAAAAAAGATCTGATTTTGGGTATTTAAAAGAAAGCTGTAGATTGATCTTTGGTGGTTCTGACATGTTGCCCGGGTTGGTTGTTGATAAGGTTGAAAAATATTTGCTTGTTCAGATCAATGCGATGGGAATTTATAGACATTTAAAAGTCATTGAACAAATTCTAGTATCTCAATTTCCAAACTTGGAAATTATTCACCTACAGAGTAAAAATCTAAGCATGGGCGAAGATATTCCAGATCATTCAAGTGATGTAAATGAGGAATGGATCAGAGCTGTTGAATCTGACTTACGGATGTCCATTTCAAAAGAAAATCTGCAAAAAACAGGTTTTTATTTTGACCACAGAGATAATCGTAAAAGGTTGGAGGCTCTCGTAAAAGCACGTCTTCAAAAAGCATCAACCTCAGTAGATTTGTTCAGTTATCTTGGTGCGTGGGGAATGACTCTACTCAAGGCCGGTGTTGATAAGTGTGTATTTGTTGATCAAGCAAAACTTGAATCAGAATTTGAGAAAAATCTGGAAGAGAATGGTTTTTCTGAGAGAGGAACGTTTGTCAGGCAAGATGTTTTTAAATACCTGGATGAATGCAAAAACAACAAAATTAAATTTGATATTGTGGTGAGTGATCCTCCTGCTTTTATAAAAAATGTAAAAGATAAGAAAAAAGCAATCGTAGGTTATGAAAAACTTCATTCAAAGGCCTTGACCTGTATCAGTGATGG
>SBGE01000047.1 GCA_006226755.1 Deltaproteobacteria bacterium
GAGTTCTTGGAACAAGGAGAAGGGATTCAAGGAATGATTAAATATCTTGATGAACTGGCCAGCACCCCTCCTTTGGATGGTAATACTCTGCTATTACCTTATACGCTATTAGATGAACCAGTTAAATTTGAACAAGTCAAAATAGAATATGGCAAAGTTGTTAACGAATGGAAGACAAATACAAAAGAGATAATTTCTGCCTTAACATCAAAAATTAATACCGGAGCAACTGAAGAAGAAAAATTAGAATATCTTGTATCAAACATTCCAGATCCATATAAGAAAATCCCTCTTAACACATCACTGACACTAAAAAGAAAAGTGAATAATGCAAACATTACTGTTGGAGAAAATGGTATTGAGAGGAATTCATGGCATGGAAAAATAGAGGGCCTCATAAATATTGAAGGACAGTTTGAGAGCTGGGCAAAGGATTTATCTACTGAAAAAGACTTTGATTTGAGTGATGGAGTCAGATTATGAAATTAAGAGATCAAAAGGGATCAACTTTGGTTGAATTCTTGATATTCACACCAATTATGGTCCTACTCGCTTTCTATGCAACAAAAATATCACATGATGAAAAAATGAAAAAAAGAAACCTTCTAACAGGAAGAAATATGATCTTCCAGGGGAATAGCGTATTGAGAGGCATGGAAGAACCTGTTACGCACATTTCAGTCTTTAAAAAAGAAGAAAAAAATCTTGCAGATCCAATATCACTTCATACAAATATCAGAGATGGAATAGTTGATGATCATCAAGTCGGAGAAACAGAAAGGTTGAAAGTAATTTCTACCCCAATAAAGATATCCAATCAAAATTCTAACCCTGAATTTTTACAATATTCTGATAAAATCAATACATTCTCTTCTGCACTAGAAAAAGGTCATTTAAAAAACAAGCTACTTGCAGAATCCCCTCTCTTCTCCAATTCAATGAAATTGAGAAAAAGCGAACTCCGATTGAAAAAAAATGGCGAAGCAAATGGTTTTCAAAAATCTATTGAACATATACAAGATTTCTATGCAACACATGAAAAAAATGAAATTTCACTACCAGACATGGTTAAAGAACTGTATTTCAGAGGTGATGATCTCTATCACAATAGCGAAGGGCACAAATTAATTGTCCCTGCACTACAAGTAGTTACAGGGACTGACAATTGGGGTTCAACAGATAACCCAGGTCAATTAGATAAATTCTATCAAAACAATTGCCAAGGAAAATTTACAGCGAGTTACAACTCCTGTGGAGAAACTGACTATCTACTCTTATCGCGTCCATCATTTGCGACAAAAACACATCAGCTAGCAGAAGCAAAAATTAAACTTTTTGACATATTATCAAATGGTGAAATAGCTCCCATTCATGCCCAATTGTCTTCTGAATGGGCAAATCAATCAGCGCAATTCCCATCTGACTGGTCAAAAGAAGAAACCATTATCCATAAGGATCTCGTTTCTCAAAATGGATTCCTGAACCCTGAATCCCATCTAGAACTTAATTACCTTTCTGAAAATCACTTTGAATCTACAAGCAATAAAGAAACATTCGAAAATAAAATACATCAAGATATAGATCAGACACACCAGTACGCTAAGGAAGTTCTCTATGCTCAATGAAGTAAAAAATGAAAAAGGTCAAATAACCATATACTTCCTTTTGTTTATTGGTGTGGTACTTGCGGCACTCAATTATTCAATGACAGTTGCCAGGGTAACGACAGAAAAAATAGAAGATATTACAGCGGGTGATCTCGCAGCCAAAACCCTTACCGACCATTCATCGGCAGGATTTAATCTTATAAGTACAAATAATATTGCAGTTGGAGCTGCACTTCACATTTCGGCCTCTACACAATTCATCTCTCGTTACCAAAGCATTTTGAAGACGTTAAGTTATGGTCAAGCAGACACAAACAAATTAGATAAAGTAAATTTTATGAAAGATCAGGATCCACTTTTTGAAGAGGCACTGGCCTTAAGTGGACACTTGACTGAGAGTGCCAAGAGCATCACAACTTTCAATAAAGAAATTGTTTCAAATTGGTTACAGGCCGGTGCAAACAAGGCCTATGAAAGTTATAAACTCAACAAAGCTGGATCGCTTCCTATTATTACAGTTGGAAATAAAGCAGCTGGGGATGGAGATCTTCACTATCAAAGACTGAATCTTTCTTCTCTCAGCAATGCTTTTTGTCACACAATCAAATCAAGTAGAAACATGGTCAACAGGAACAAACCTTCAATTTGGTTGGAGCAAATCTATAAATCAATGAATGGTCAAACGAATCTTCCTTCAAAAGTAGATGCTCTTGAATCAGGTACAAAAATGGCCGTGGCAAATGGAGAATCTAGTATAAAGACCCAACTTTCGCATTATAGCGTTGAATTCAATGCAAAATGCCGAAGCTGGGAAAACAAAAATATGACTGAGCAAGATTATCTCTGGTGTAAAACATATGCTTTTTGGTCAAACAACAATATTGAATATCCTTTTCCAGAGTTTGAAAATTGTGGACTCAACTATGGCGGTGACCTGGCCGGGCAAAGTGAGTTTTTTGCTACAAATGAAGTCAACATTGTCAGTAACGGAAATGGACAGCCACGAATAACATTTTGTCATATCAACCCTTCTCGACAAGGTGATCTCATGACAGCACAACCTTCTATTGTTCTAGGCCATTTGGAACAACATCCAGAAGATTATCTAGGAGTTTGTAGACCAAATGGAGGAAATCCAGAAGAATTTGATATTGGTTTCATCTACCCGGATATAAATAGTCTAGCTGATTATGATGATTTTCAACGCTCGCTCCATTTTTCAATACTCTCAAGTTCTCCCTTGCTTAATGAAGATGAAATCAAAACGACCTGCCCACAAGGACTAAAAGATACTAAAACTGGTGTTTGCACTTACAACCCAAGTGGCTATGATGTTTTGTTTTCACCTCATAAAGAAGAAAATTTATGGCAAAGATCAAATTGGTCATACTCAGAAAGCAAATCTGTCTATTCCCCTAGTGGGAATGATCCGCAAGAGGCCATAGTAAAAGATCCCAATAATGAATATATGAAAGCAAGAATGCAAATGTTTTGGCCTTCATGGACAAGTCGTAAAAACACTCCCGAAATGCTTCCCCGTATAATTTCAGAACTAAAATCAATTTAGGAGAATATTATGATTAGCGAAACAAAATTTGCCAGCTGGTGTATTGAACTTTCGGACTCAATTGATGCAGGCATTGGCATTATGTCTCACTTGGACAATATTGAAGGATCGAGCAATAAAGAAGCAAAATATGACAGAAAGGTGAAGAGAAACTTAGAAGAGGGCAAACCTTTTTCTGAGGCCATCATCTACCCTTCAAAAAGAAATCAAGTATTCTATTCGTCATTGATAAAAACTGGTGAAATGTCGGGTAACCTTTCTCATGCTTTAAAAGATCTTGGAGAGTACATTGAATTTAGGGAAGAAGTACAAAGCAAAATCACCGGATTGATTGTTATAACCTTTGTTAAATTGATTGCCCTTGCCTGCTTTCTCGCCGGAGCAACATATCTTTTAGAGCTAGTTGGTAAACCAGATATAGATTTAATTGGTTTGGGCTTTAAAGGAAAATCTGGAGCTCTAAAGATGCTTGAATACTCAGCCTTTGGGATTGTATCCCTTGCGCTGGTAACTTATTTAGCTTTCTACCTTTCTAGATTTTCATTTTTTGAAAAGCTCTACTCCATGGTGCCTTTTCTAGGGAAGGCCCTTAAAAATTTCGCTCTCTATAGAATTACATACACAATGAAATTGTCCATGAATTCAGATATGGGAATTGAAGATTCAATGAAACTTATATTCGAGTCAAGTGGATCAAAAGCATTTCAAAAGCATCATAAAAAAGTAGTTATGAAAATTCAGCAAGGCCATGGGCTATTTGAATCTACATATAAAATTAAGTGGATTCCAGATAACCTAAAAAAAGCGATCAAATATGGGGAGCAGACTGGAAAACTCCCCGATATGGCCGAAAGACTGGCTGACCAATTTAAACGTAAGGCAAATGAGACACTCGAATCCCTAATTGGACTTGTTAAAACACTTATGAAGTTCCTGATTTTAGGTATTTGCTTTTCGGCGGTAGGATCCATTATCTGGTCAGTGGCAGTCAAACCAATGATTGAAGTCTTTAAAAACTTTTAAACTGGATAGTTTTGCTCCCTTGAATCTGCCCCTACGGATTAGATATGCTGTAGGGAATGAAGGAAGCACTTGAATGGCCAATGGCCCTGTCTTTATTCCTCTTTTCTTTGGTGTTCATACACGAACTTGGCCATTTTATAGTGGCCAGAATCCTCGGATTCAAAGTGACTGAATTTTCCATAGGTCTTGGTCCAAAAATTCTTAAAATTGAACATCAAGGTATTACTTATGCATTATCATTATTTCCTATTGGCGGAAAGGTGGCAATCAAAGGTGAAAACCCTAGCGAAAGCAAAAATGAGAAAGGTGATTTTCATGCATCTCCTGCCTGGAAAAAATTGGTTGTCGCACTAGCTGGCCCTGTCAGCAATATTGCCCTTACACTTTTTCTTTTTTTTGGCCTGGCGTTTACATCTCCTACTCTACAAAATAATAAATTGAATGATCGAATTACAAAATCAGTGGAATTTTCATTATTATCAACTCAAGATTGGTCTAAAAAAATTGCAGAGGGGGCAACTTCTCTATTTATAAACAAGGCCAACGCTGAAGAACAATCACTTTCTGGTCCTTTGACACTTACAAAAACTGCCGTTGAGACCTATCGAGCTTCAATTCGTATCTTTGTGGAATTCTTAGCTGTCATCAGTCTCAATCTGGCCTTTATAAACCTTCTACCAGTCCCTCTTCTAGATGGAGGACATGTGTTTACTGGAATAATTGAAATCTTAACCAGGAAACGTGTCCCTCTCAAAATTATGAGTGTCGCCAATAAATTAGGCATGTATCTGATCTTAAGTTTGACAATTACAGCAGTCGGACAAGATCTCTTTCATCTGATGCCATAAAAAAGGCCCTCGAAAGAGGGCCTTCTACAGTTAAATTTTATTTTTTCTTAATTTGAACGAACGAGGATGAGTTTGATTTGTCCTCTTCTCTCTACTGCACCGTTATTTGTGACAGTGATATCACCCAATACTTTGGTGTGGAGTTTGGCAGAGAATGGTGATCTTTCGACTTTAAATTCAAAAATTCTTCCAGTTCTGTTTCCATTGGCATCTTTTTCAATCATATGGAATTCATATACATTTCTTCCAAGATAGATCATTTTACTAAAATCACTTTCAGCTGCCATCTTTGCTGAACCATCTACGTTCATGACAACATTACCATTGTCATCTTTTTGATAGACAGTCTTATAGTCGAGAGCGCCAATTCCCCATTCACCAAATCTGATGTCAATATAGCCATCTTTAATATCGAATATATTCTTGTCTTGAACGTAGTCTACATAGGTTTTAACCCAGTTTACTTGACTACTTTCTTCTACGTAATCAATCATTGGTCTATTATCTTGCCCATACATAATCTGACCTGAATCATCTCTTACATATTTGGTTGCTTGAGGATCAAGGGCCGACTGAACTCTAGAAAGTCTCAAAGCTTGATTCTTTGTGATATTTCCTTGTTCCTTTTCTAGTTTACTTCTTTCAGCAACGATAGGATCTAATTCATCTTTCTTAATTCGATCCATTTCATCTTCAAGTGGCTTAACTTTTGTCGCATGATAGTCATCGGCCTCAGCTCTTGCTACTTTAGCTTTCTGAGTTTGAGTATCTAGCTCATCCCTTTTTGAAGTAATTTTGGACTCAAGATCTTTACAAGTTTCAGTATCAGGAGTTGCTTGACAATTTTCTACAGAATAATCTTCTTCTAGACCTGCAAGTTCAGAAGCAATTGGTGCTACCTTTTTCTCTTCTTTTTTTGCAGCACTATCTTTACGACCATGATTCTTTCTTTCGTTTTGATGCTCTTTTCTAATTTCATTATACTTCTGTTGAATAGGAGCACGCTCATTTTCAAGTTTTTCAATTTCAGCTGCAAGCTCTTCGCCTTTCGTTAATTGAATTTCTGACCATTCATCAAATTCATCACCGGAGAGAAAAACTTCTGCCGAAGTGTTGGCGATATAGTCTTGATAATCTCTAGCATCAATTACTCCGGCCTCTTTTTGACGATTAAAAAATTCTTCTGTTGGCCAAAGAAAAGCTGTTAAAGAATCCGGTTCCTTGGTTGTTTTATAATTTGCAGGGAAACTCGCCCCCTGAATTAACTGAATCCCGTTTTTCTGGGCTTGATCTTGTCTCAGTTCATTACATGAAACAGAGAGAAGAAGTACAAGAGGTAGTACAAATAGCTTTTTCATCACGCGCTCCTCTTAGAAAAATACTGCTACTTCAGCAGCAATTGTTGTGTCGTTAGTAACATTTTTACCAGAAATTGGTGTACCTAATGATAGGTTCAATTCCAAAGGAACAGCGAATTCCTTTCTTTTAAATGCAGGAATTGTTGAATAACCAATTCCAAGCTGTGCAGCATGAAGTCTTTGGCTGGTTTTTTGTCCCATCCAATCATATCTGTACGACTCATATTTATCACCAGTGTAAACATCACCTTCTTTATATTGGAAAGAGTACTGTCCTCTCAATTGAATTCCGCTATCCATGAGGTAGCCAGCACCAATTGAGGTATAAATGATATCTCCAAGATCTCTTTTTACTTGATAATCAACATCTGGAGTTACAGTTGAATCTGCTTTTTCTGGTACACGTTTCGCTGTAGTATCAGCAATCTGCCACGTATATGATGCCCTAGCTGAAACAGTAACTCTAGAGGTCATGTTGAAATCAACGTTAATACCAGCCTCAACGTCAAATTGACCGTCACCAGCGCCAACATCAACCACTTTGTCGATATCAGCTTCTTCACCAGTTGGAAGAACCAAGCTGTTTGTTAAAGAAATAGCATAATCTTTTTCATTTTTGAGCTGTAGCTTGTTTACGATTCTAATATCACCAAGCATATCTTTCTGCTCATCGGCCAGTGGCTTATAACCTTTTTTGGCTACAGAATCGATAATGGCATTATTCGTTTTCTGTTGAACTTCTTCGGCCTTAAAACCTTTCCCTTCAGAAATCAATTGATTGGCGATACTTTGGATTTCTGATCCAGCAAGAAACCCTGTATCGACATTGGTTTTTGACTCTACTATAGGAACGACAATGGCTGCAGTCCATTTTCTTGTAAGGCCCATGGCAAATACGGGTACCTGAGCATCAACTTCAACGTTTACAACACCAGTTGTTTCACCAGCTACAGCGTTGAGATCTTTTCCATGTCTTTGAAGGTATCCTTGTAGAATACCTTTCTCGAGAGCTGTATCTTTTCCATCAATCAGCTTGTTATAGGAAACATCAACATTAAACGCATCGCCTACACCAACTGAATTTCCAAACTCATCGTACTTTGTATTCGCTTCCGCCATAACATTGTTATAACGAAGGTTTCGAACACCCTTTGGAAGTACCTTGGCATTGTCGTACGCAACTGGAACAGAGATACTACCGGCCATCACTGATGTGGAAGCAAGAAGTACCATTCCTAAAATTGTGTGTTTCTTCATATATCCTCGCTGGATGAATTAGGGAGAGGCCCGATCCTCTCCCTTTCTAAAACAATTTTTTAACAACCAAAGTCTTTTGCCATAGCAGCAGCTTCAGTTTGCTCTTCTTTAGTCTCAGGAATTCTGGTCTCAAGAAGAGTTTCTGCATCTTGCTTCATGAAGTTTTTAAGAATCTTACAAGCTTCTGTTTTCTTCTTATTTTTCTTCAAAGTATCAGCAAGATATAGGTTATTTAGTCCGTGAACTGAAACAGTACCGTCGTCAGAAAGAGTGTTTTCTACTGCTTCTTTCAAGAGTCTTTCAGACTTGTCGTCATCACCACCAGCAAATCCTGGAAGTTTGAAATAAAGTCTACCAAGAATTCTGTTAGCACCGTATTCTTCAACGTTTTCCATTCCAAGATCAGAGATTGCTTGCATGTTGGCCTTAAGCTCAGAAACTCTAGATAGAGATGCGATAATCCCTTTAGCTTCGCCATACTTTCCTAGGTTTGCACCATAGTAGAAATAAGACTTAGCAAGTGTTTCTTCTTGGTCGAAATCGTCAGTGTTATCTTTTAGCAAATCAACAGCTTTTTGAGCTTGGTTGTAACCTGCTTCATGAAGCTTCATTTTCACTTTGTCGTCTTTCGCTTTTGTCCCTACAAAGTAAGTAGCAGCAGATTGCTTAACGAAAAGAACTGCTTTTTCACCCTTTTCAGAAGCAGCAGCAGCAAGTTGACCATACAGATCAGCAGCTTTCTGAGCGTTAGCTACAGCTTCGCCTCTTTCAGCAAACATTTGATCAGCAGTATCAACATCGTTTGCCATTACGTTAAAAGTCATTGTCATCGCAGCTACCATTAGCAACTTTCTCATTTTCCCCTCTTTTGTTAAAAGTTATCTCTAAGGATGTTGTTAAATTTTTCTGAATCTAACTAATTTTTCTAGAAACTTCATCCCTTTTGTAAAAAAGAGTTACCAATAAAAGTTGGCAGAACACTTTTTATTTCGATGAGTTATGTAAGATTTTCAAAACGGCTTGACAGAAAATGGGAGAAAACGTCAATAGACTTTTAAGCTACTGAAAAAGCGAAGGTGTGTCTGTGCCCACCCAGTCGAGCTTTAAGGCCTTGTAGTTCTTCATCTGTTCGAGATCATTACAATTCCAACCACAAATTAAAATGTCAGATTGATGTGCTCGATCTACGAGCTCCTTGTCGATATAGGAAAGATTTATAGATAACGTGCTTGCTCCACATGAATTGGCAATGAGCTCAGGGTCGGACGGAGTACAGACCATCAAAGCAGCTAATTCAATTGTAGGATCAAGTTCACTTATTTTTTTAAGTTGTCTGTGATCGAATGATTTGATGACGATTTTATCTTTGAATTCTGAATTACTAACGATTTCAACAACCTCTTCAACAGAATCATCCTTGAGTTCAATGAACAATATCGCCTTTTCGCAAATGACAGGAATGACATTTTCAAGAAGCTGAATTTTTTCGCCCTCTCCAAAATCCAATTGTAGTAATTCATCCAGGGACAAGTCAGAAACTTTTCCAGATCCATTTGATGTTCGATCTACTGTTTCATCATGAATGATAACTATTTGTTGATCTTGCGTTTTTCTGACATCACATTCGATTCCATCCATTCCAAACTCAAGAGCGTAAAGAAAGCCGCTCATTGTATTTTCAGGTTTTTCAAATCTAGCGCCTCGATGTCCTAATAATTTCACACGACTCTCCTGTAATCTTTACCAAGAATTGAGTTTATTCTGGCAAAGAAGGTGCGAAGAGGCCATACACGGGCCTGTCTTAGGGGGAATTATGAAAAAAATCACACTTGGTCTTATGGCCTTTATTTTCTCATTGTCAGCTTTCGCTTCAATGAGCCAAGAAGATGTCTTAAAAGTACTCAAAGGTCGTTATATGGCCGAAATGGGTTCTTCAAAAGCCACTTTTGTTATTCGTTCATCTGGGAAAGTTATGACACTTTCAACAAGTGGCGAATTTGAATATTCTGAAGCAGAACTTTCTTTTCTTGGGAGCTCAAACAGTATTGGTCCAGATGGACTACCTGTTGCCAGTTTAGTTTTTGGAGCTGGATCCGATGAAGAGACCAGAGATATTCATATTCTGATGACTGTTGAACAGGGTTGGTCGAATGAGATGGATATAAAAGTTATTACTGCATTTAGCACTTTTAACGATGGTCCAAACGACGTCTCAAGCTATGAAGGGCAAAGTGCAATTACTTTGAAAAAGTACAACTCAAAAACCAAAAAATACGAAGTGATCAAGTAGAAGTTGAAATAGTTGAAGTGAATGTTGATTAATCCGGAAGATCGTAACGGGTCTTCTGGATATTTAAAAGTTTCCAGATCTCCATAGTGAAGTCATCTGATTTGAAGTTTGAATAATCCAGGTGAACAACTTCACCAACTTTTAGAGAATTCATTGCATTTTTACTTTCAAACTCTATAGTTTTGTCGAGTTTTTTCCCAATCATCCATTCGCAAGTTTTCTTGTTTTTTCCATAAACTTTCGCTGGTTCAAGCTGAACTTCGATAGTCAAAGCACTTGCCTTTCCACCTATCTTTTCAGAAACTTTTAAAAGCTTGGCGTCTACATTACATTCTTCAAAAGTTGATGCAGATGCAGGTGACGAGCCAATCAAAAATGCTATAAGTATTGAAATCATTGATAAATCATAACACAAAGGTCGTTTTATATGGAAAAAGAGTTTTGGCTAAATGTTTGGGAAGATGGATCGAGATTAGGCTTTCATCAAGAAAACTACCACACTCTCCTACTCAGGTATTTCACTAAGCTTGAAACAAAGTTAGGAAGCCGTATTCTTGTTCCTCTTTGTGGAAAGACTTGGGATCTTGAATGGTTGGAAAATAAAGGACTCGATGTACATGGAGTAGAACTCTCTCCTATTGCTGTTAAATCCTATTTTACTGAAAGAGGCCTTGAGTACCATTGTCGTGGAAGCCAGAATCACGCTATCCATTCTTCAAGACATATTCATATCCACTGTGGTGACTTTTTTCATCTTCAGGAAGAACAAACTGGAAAAATTGATGCAGTCTGGGACAGAGCTAGTCTTATTGCTCTTCCTGCCCCGACTCGTGAATTCTACTACAAACATATGACTGAACTTCTTAAACCAGGGGCGAAATGGCTTCTCGTTACTGTAGACTACAGGCAAGAGTTTATGGCCGGCCCACCATTTGCTGTACACGAAGAAGAAGTACGAACTCATTGCGAGAAAAATTTTGAAATTGAAAGACTCGAGACACTGACTTTTCATCCACAAGGTGAAAAGTTTGAAAATGCAGGTGTACGGGAAATGGGTCAAAAAGTTTTTATTCTTACTCGTAAATAAAAAAGGCCCACTCATAGTGGGCCCTCTCATTATTGAATTTAAGTTCTATTTACTTAAACATTGATGGCATTGGGAGAATCATACCTGGAACATATTGCGATGGTCCCATTTCTGATTTTTCACTTTCGACATCACCAACTCTTCCTCTGGCCTGTCTCAAAGCTTCGGCCAATGGCATTTTAGTTGTAAGTTCAGCAGTCATCACAGCACGTTTACTGTTAATCAGACCAGAAGTTGCAACCTTGTCTTTCAAGAAACCTCTATAATCAACTGATTTCATGATGATTTTTTTGATTTCAACTGGTGAAAGTTCAGGGTTGGCATCTTTGATAGCTGCTGCAACACCAGCAACATAAGGTGCTGCTTGAGAAGTTCCAGAAACTTTCAAGTAATTATTTCCAGGAACGGCTGATTCAATCCCTACACCAGGAGCTGCAACATGAACTCTATTTGCTCCATAGTTTGAGAATGGAGCTAGATCATTTCTATCCATTGTAGCTGCGACAGTGATGACGTTTGGAGCATCAATGTTTGCTGGAGAAGTTGGATACTGATCGTTATTGGCGCCGTCGTTTCCTGCAGCAAAAACAAAAAGAGTATTCTGCGCTTCATTTACGAAATGAAGACCTTCTTTAATAAGAGTATTAAGGAAGTGTAGACAAAGTTCCTTTGTCTCTTCTTCAGTTGGATCTCGTCTGAGGATCGTCTTGGCCAGGGCCCCAACAATCATTTCTGCCTGGGCATAGCCAGTTCCAAATGAACCATTAGCTACATCTACCGCATGTCCATCTACATAAGCACCGATCTCAACCATCAACTTCATTTGTTGCTTGGCCAAAGCACCTAGTCCTTGCTTGAGTAGGAACATCCCAAGTCCATTTTCAACTTGATTCTTGGTAATAGTAAATGGAAGTTTTACTTCAGTTGGAATCAATTTAACGGCTAGAATTTTAGCTTCAGGGGCCAGTTTTGCAGAGATACCAGCGACGTGCGTTCCGTGCATAAAGTTTCCATACACTTGAAGATTTTTAATGAAATCTTGATCAGAAACTTTTGCTTTTAGCCAATCAACATCTTCATCTGAGGCAGTTCCTCTCATCATTCTTTCTTGAATCTCAAAGAACTTTCTCGTGTCGTCGTTCAGACGCCCAAGGTAGCTGTAATCGATTACTTTGTTATTGCTTTCAGCGAAGTTCCAACCGTGAACATCATCTTGATATCCATTTCTGTCTTCGTCTCTATCATTGATAGATGAATCAACTGGATTGAACCATGCTTGAGGATGGATTTCCTTATGTAGCATATCCGTTCCAGAATCGATGATCGCCACAGTACTTCCAAACGCTACGCTTGAAAGAAGAAGTGACATCAAGAGTGTTAAGCTTTTCACATTGGCCTCCCTGCACATACTCTCTATAGAAAATTAATTACAGATTATTATTCCAACCCCCAAGAGGATGGTCTAGAATAGCAGTCTGTCTTTGTCTGTCATTTATATACATAACCGAGCATTTGCGTCCGCAGCAATTGAGGAATTATGAAAGTCATCATTACCCGTAAGATACTCCCTATCGCTATTGAAATGCTTGAAGCTGCAGGACATCAATGTTTGGTTTGGGAAGAGCAGCTTCCTCCGAGCAAAGAAAAATTAGAGCAATTGTGCCACGATGCTGATGGCATTCTTTCCATGCTCTCAGACCCTTTTGATTCAGATCTATTGGCCAAATGTAAAAATCTCAAGGTGATCTCTAATTACGCTGTTGGATTCAACAATATCGATACAGCCTATTGCAAAAGTCACCAGATTAAAGTCGGCAACACTCCTGATGTTCTAACAGAGGCAACGGCTGAACTGGCGATGGCCTTAACACTTGCGACAACACGAAATATTGTTTGCTCACATCTTGAAACAAAACAAGGTCATTGGAAAACCTGGGAGCCGATGGGATATCTCGGTATGTCACTTGAAGGAAAAACTTTGGGGATTTTTGGAATGGGTCGCATTGGATTTTGTTATGCCAAAAAAATGCAGCGGGCCTTTGGCATGAATGTTCTCTACACCAATAGAAAGCCGAATCCTGAATATGAAAAAGAAATTGGCGCCAAATGGGTAAGCCTAGAAGAATTACTCACCTCTTCAGATATTTTAAGTCTGCATTCTCCACTGACAGAAGAGACGAGAAATCTTTTTGATCATCCTAAATTTCAAAAGATGAAAAAAGGATCTTATCTCATCAATACATCCAGAGGAGAGCTTGTCGACCAAGATGCTTTGGTGAGTGTCTTAAAACAAGGCCACTTAAGAGGCGCAGGACTCGATGTTACGACCCCAGAACCCCTTCCTCTTAATCATGAGCTTCAAAATCTATCAAATGTGGTTTTGATTCCCCATATAGGTTCGGCCACTGATGAATCCAGAGAGGCCATGGCACAATTGGCAGCACAAAACATCATTAATGCTCTTAAGGGAGAAAGCATGCCGGCCCAGGTCATCTAAGTAACTTTTAAGCAGCTTTGTTAATTTTGGGATTGGGATTTGGAAAATCGAGAATCTCGTCAGTATTGAATCTCTTTTCGCATTCTGAGATGTCACGTTTGACTAGCTTCTTTCTGAAGGCCTCGTCGATTCTAAGCCATCTCTCACGCAGTTCATCCTTAATTCCAACCTCATTCATGGCCTGAACTAAAAGCTCCTCTCTGAGGTCAAAAAGCTCGTCAGTCAACATCATATGTTTATGGCCAGGAACAGGTAATTTACCAAGATAGACGCGAGGGCCTCCAAGGGCAGCGGACATGAAATCTACTTGTTGGGATTCAATGACTTTTTGATCAATATCTTTGAAAAATAGGCCAATCCAAGGGTGTTCATAGATCAAGTCGTAAAACTTCTTGGCGACCCTTTCTAGGGCGTCACGACCACCTAGTTCTTCAAATGATAATTTACCTTCATACATCGGTTCCATATGACCATTATCGGTCAGAAACCAGATTTATTTTCTGATTTATGTCATTTTTAGACACATTTGGTCAAAATACGTCCTAGTGGCTACTTAATTCGTCTAAATTCAAGCTGAAGCTGTTCATATAATGGGCCATAAAATGGTCCACTTCAGGCATTCTATAGCTTCGTATTTTCGCCTCCAAGGTGGCCTTGGCCCGATTGAACTCATTATTTCCAAGAGCTCTTTCTTCTAAACATTTTATATAGGCACAAAGAGTGTCGGCGGCCTTAACCAATTTCATCGCCTCAGCATCTTCTGCTCCAGGGTCAAGAATCGTCTGGTAATCCTCTACTAGGTCTTCTGGCAAAAAAGAGAGAAGATTAGTGATGGCATTTTCTTCAATGGCCTTATAGGCCTCTTTGATCGTTGGATTGGAATACTTCACTGGAGTGGGAAGATCACCGGTAATGACTTCAGAAGCATCATGATACATTGCCAGGGTTGTCACTCTATCGGCATTAATATTTCCATCAAAATACTTGTTCTTAATCAAGGCCAGGCCATGGGCAATCATTCCAACTTGAAGACTATGTTCGGCGACATTTTCTTTTCGAACTGAAAACATCAGCGACCAGCGTTCAATCAACTTGACTCTCGATATATAGGCAAAGAAATGGGCCATGGGTTCTCCTGTAAATTTTTGCGTGTTGATTGTGGTATCAAATTAAAAAGACATTTTCAAACCTCCCTTTTGCTCCCATGCCGGGGAGCGACTGCTAAATCCTTGAATTATTTTCAATCGAAGGAATTTTTCATAGTTTTGCTGTATTTTGGCACCATGAAGACACTACGCATTTATCTAATTTTACTTTTATCTATTTCCTCATTCCGCGCTCTGGCCAATACCAGCTTTCTTAGGATCAATAATGGAGTCAACCTCCATGTTGGTGTTTATGAAGCTTATGGAGCTGCTAAAATGGATGCTATCTATTTGCCTGGATATGCAGATGTTTTCACAAACCATGAAGAACTCTTTGATAAACTCAACCAGCAAGGCATTCGAGTCATAAGCTTTGACTATCCTAACCACGGAAAAACCGAAGTCACTATCTGGAACGATCTCAACCTAACGACATTCACAGAGCTTGCTTCTTATGTTGAAGAAGTTGAACAAAAAACCAGAGAAGATAAGACCAGACCATTGGCGCTGATTGGTTGGTCAACCGGTGGACTACTTGCAACTCGTATACTTCAAGGGCTTGGAACTTTATCAAAAACGAGGAACATTACACATGCGGCCTTAATTACACCTGGTGTATCTGTCTATACATGTGTTGGAGACAAGCTTTGTACTATTACCAATAGGACACTTACTCACGACCAAAGTTTGATGGATCGTCCAATAAGCCCGTTAACTCCCCTTACGAGACCTAAGTTTGGTGCAGCACTTATGCTTAATGCTCATAAGTCATGGGAAAATGCACTTCCTTCAAAAACAAAAACTTTAGTATTTGTTGCTGGAGATAAAACTGACAAATATGCCAAAAGCCCACAGATTAAGAAATGGGTCTCTAAACAAAGAACTAAATTCAAAGCTCCAGTAAGAGCAATTCAATGTAGTGATGCCTTTCATGAAATGCACAACGAAACCAACGAGTATGGTGGAGATCAAACCAAAAACAACATCACCAACTTTCTAAAAAACAGAATTGTTAAGACACAAGGTCGTTGTCGTTCTTTCTAACGCGATGAACGGAGCGGCCTGACCCTGGTGCCCCTTTGCTTTTATTTAGCGAAGCGTCTTCTTATTGATAATAATCAATCTCTTCTTGGCACAGTAATTGCTCATTACTCCCCCATACATTCAATCTAGAGGCAGATTATCACCAGGGGAGAGAAAATGATGAAAACGCCACTTTTTATTTTAATGACACTTTTATTCCTAACTTCTTGTGTGAATACCAAAGGAACCTTCATTGCCCATGAGGGATTGGTATTCAAAAAGAAAAAACTTTTTTCCAGTCGGCTTAAAGATGTTCCAGTGGGTGCTGGTTCTTACGAGGCCACTCTAAAATTCAAAACAAAAAAGAAATTGAGTCTGATCTTGAATGGCGAAGACAAAAAAATTGTTTTCGAAATACCAGATGGAACAAGACTTCCATCTAACAATGGAACCCTAAACCTCACAGCAGAACAAACCGGTCAGCCCTATGACCTTTTCGGTGAAATTCAAACTGACTACTCAAGATCTGGACAACATTCAGATTATGAATCTTGTAGCTGGACGACATATAGAAGAGAATGTCGCCAAATTTGTGAAAACAAAGATGATGAAAGAGAACCAAGAGACAGAGACGACATCAGAAGAGACAGAAGAAGGGACTCAAACTGTAGAAGAGTTTGTGAAGACGTACCTGTCACACATTATGGACATAGAAATGTTGTCTATCACTATGAATACGAATACAAAAAACTTTTTGTTGAACTCATGAAACCTGCTTCTAACCAAATGGTTGCTAATTTCAAAGGTACTCACAATAGTTCCACAAGAGTTGTCGATCATAGCGGAATCTGTCGATAATCAAATAATTAAGGGGACTTAGGGTCCCCATTTACCTTCACGATCTGTGAAAGAAATCCTTACCAAAATGCTTAATTATTTTGAGAAAAATCAATAGGGAGGTTAGATTCCCCCTACTGATTGGTGAATGGAAACATTCCCAAGCCCGCGTGTGTTCTTCTGTAGAGGGAGGTTTCCGCCTCCCTCTTCTTTTTGTGCTAAAATCAAATCATTGAAAGCGACAAATAATTTGGATCTCCTCAAGAGACTCATCAGACTATTTATCATCAACTCACTTCTGCTGGGATTGTTATTAATTCTGGCCAACTCTCTTTATTCATTTTTTATTCTCCCCGCACCTGTTCAAGAGAAATTCGAAATCTTAAATTCAGGATCAGATTTTAAAGAGGCATACTCTAGTCCCCCTGAAGCTTTGTTTGGATACTCCCCTTATTTCTCAGCAAAGATCAAACATATAAAAACAAGCGGACCAATGTCTCTATTTGAAACTGAATACGACTTTGATCAATATGGAGCACGACTGAGTTCAGATCCGACATCAACAGAAAATCATATTGTTTTCTTAGGCGGTAGCAATACATTTGGAGAGGGTGTCAGCAATGAAGAAGTATTCTCGGCGAGACTACAAGTTGATCATCCTAAAACTAAAATATTAAATTTGGCCTATCGTGGCTGGGGACCTGATCAAGCATGGACTCTCATAAAAAATCATAAATTAATTCAGGATAAAAAACTAAAGTCGCCACATTTTTATTACATCTTCTATCCCTACCATCTGTACAGAACACTCAACACTCCTCAGGTTCTTGCTAATACAAAAGGAATGTCACCTCAACTCAAAATAGCGGACAACAAAATTCAACATAATGGACTGATGAAAAACACTCCCTATTTCAAAATTAAGGCCCTTTTAGGAGAGTTCACTTTTTATAAGGCCTTGGAAAACGTTTATTTTAATTACAATAACCAAAACGATAACTTTGCTCTCTTGCTTTCACGATTTCAAGCTATCGATAGTGAAATAAAAAAGAATTACCCCGAAGCAAAACTAGTTGTTATTTTTCCACCTTTTTTTGGAA
>SBGE01000105.1 GCA_006226755.1 Deltaproteobacteria bacterium
ACAAACACACCAGACAGACCAAGGACATTTTCTTTAGAAAATTTCCCATGTCCAGTTTGAAGGAGCGTAAAGTCTGATGTTCCACCACCAAAGTCACATACCAGAATTTTTCTTTCACGATTTTCATCCACACTAAGTCCAGCAGCAACAGGTTCAGGACAAAACTCAATCCTTTTAAATCCTGCGAGTTCAGCTGCTTTACGCATCCGATCTTCGGCCAATTGATCTTTTTCAGAATTCAAAGAATAAAGTGCCGGCCTGCCAAGAACAACATTGGTCACGTCATGACCACTTTGCTCATCAGCTCGTTTTTTGATTTCACGAAGAAAAGTTGCAATCAGCTCCTCAATCTTCATCTTACGATTGAAAACTTCCGTTCCTTTGAAACCTGGATCTGGAAGAAATTTTTTAAGAGAACGAAAGAATCGCCCCTCGCCCTCCATTTCCTGATAGCGCTCAATTGCATTCGCACCAAAAAAGTACTGATCTTTAGCGGGGGTGAAAATCAAAGACCTAAGGATTGGTCCATTGTTTTCAAGTTCAAGTAACCTCGGCTTTTTTCCATCTTCTACAAAAGACAGCAAAGAGTTCGAGGTACCAAAATCGATGGCATACCACATAATAAACTCCAGTCTAAATTTTATAATGAAATCAAAACAGAGGCCCGAAACAGGCATTCCTTTGAGGGAGAATCATACTAGTCTGAGAAAAACACTCGGTCAAGAGTGATTCATTCTAAAACATTACTGACAAGATGCCGCTGATCTTGGACGACAGTAGCGAATGAAATGAGAACGACAATGAGTTCCACCTCCACCGGTACTAGAGACAAAATCTTTGAGTTGAACTGTCTTCATTCCCAATTCATTTTTAAGAATTTCTTTTACCTTTTTATCAAGAGCGGGCATATGAATAGAAGAAGTGATCATCGTCTTTCCGTATTGAACACCGTTTACAGGATTACCGAATGCAGGTTTTACCTTATCAACACCATGAGGAACATCATCTTTAGACCAAGAGTAATTGAACTGAGGAAGAGCAACTTTTTTCATGCTTGAACATTTCGGTACATTCGTTTTTACAGCATCAACCAGTTTAGAAACCTGTTTATCAATAAACTTTTGTGTTCGCTCTTGAACTTTCAAATAATCAACAGCATCGTAATACTTAGCGTTTCCATTAGGATGCTTCTCCTCAGCCATTTGAAAAATATGTTTGTTTTTTAGATTTTCAATACAATAAGTTGAACTATGACTATAAGAAAGCTTTTCATCCTCAGACATACCTTTTTCAGCAGCCTCTTTAATTCGCTTGTCATACCAAGCATTAAACTCATCCCTTTGAAAATTAATTGTGAAATCTTTGCAAAGCTTGTTTACATGAGGGATGACATCAAAAGAATAGTTTTCGATAAATCCTTTTCTTTCAAGATAACTCAAATCCAGGGTTAACTCTTCTGGAGCTTCTTTCATTGCTTTGACTCCAAGACTTGGAGAAGCAACGATGAGGGCTTGCCCACATTCATCATCGGTCTTTACAAATTTTACAATCTCATCGACGTGTCCAACGTTGAAGACAGAAGTATCCAGTTCAACAGTATATCCTGTTCCTTTACATGCATCTTTTTTAAACTGATCCCATTTGGCATCATCTGGTTCAGAACGTCTTCCTACTAAACATCCTCCACCTGGAGCAGGTTCAATATTTCCTCCTCTGTATTCTCTTCGAGACCCCATAACGCCACCGGTTCCTGCAAAGTCTAGGGGCGAAAACAATTTCGAAGAAGAGGCCTTTATATTACAAGTCTTGTCTAAATTTTTAAGTAGCTTTGGAAGGTTTTTATTAATTCTTTCAATCGCGGTGAAATCATGACCTTCAAAAGGTCGAATAGTTGGCATTCCTGTCTCTAGGTTGACATAACTTTCATAAAAGTCTTGATGCCATCCCAATTGAGCGGAAGAAGCTGTATAAGCACCCAACCATTTTTTCTTTTGCTCTTCTGTAAGTGAAGGATGCTGCTTAATTAATTTTTTAACCTTTTCTTTTGTTTCATTTTTAACAGTTAAAAACATTTGAGGTGGTTTGGAAGGGTTTTCTTTTATAATTCCATCGATCATATCGATAACTTCTTTACCGTCTCCTTCTTGATCCCCCACACTCATGGCCATTACGGGATACTCTGGACCTAGAAGAGTCGAATTTTCCGGACACAGTGGAACAGATTCATCACAAGGATTATGATCCTTACAAGCAGGTTCATATTTAGAACCCCAATTAAAAAAATTCACAATACTTGGTATTTCAAAAAGGCTTCCAAGTGTAAAAGGTGGCGGTTGCTTGGGGGGACAAGGATCTTCGTCCTGATTTGTTTGAGCAAAAACGCTAAAACTAAAATGAATACATAACATCAACACAACGAGACTTATTTTCTTCATAGCAGCTCTTCGGAAAACTTTCAGGAAATTTAATTATATACCCCAAAAATAGGCTCGTAATTACAACAACTTATATCATTAAGTTGATTCCTCTTCTCAACCGATAAGCTTAGAGTGAAACAGATCCTCATTATCACATTGAGTTCAATACTTTTCTGGTCATGCGTACCAGAAGCGCCAAAAAATAAGTCCAAAGTGACTTTTGATGATCAAAGACTACTGTTAAAAAACTCGACCCCAACACCAACATCCACCCCTACGGCTACAGCATCTGCCACTGCAACAAGTGGAGGCTCGAATAATTCAGCAACCCACAATATGCTACTTACGAAATGTGGAAGTTGCCACAATGGGCCGAGCTACGGAGGCTTTGGTAGTATGGATTTGAATACCATGATCAGCGAAAGAAGAGTGATTCCAGGAGATCCTGAAAATTCCAGACTCTATATTCGAATTGTCGACGGAACCATGCCTCCGGGCAATCCACTTTCTCTTGGTGAAATCAGTGCCGTTCACACATGGATAAAAGACGAACTTGCGGCAACTGTGACGGCGACACCAACTCCCAATCTCCCTGCCGATAGTTATGCTTCATTGAGAGTGAATGTCTTTCTTCCAAAATGCATTGGTTGTCATAACAATACAGACAAATTTACTCGCGGAGCTGGTTACAGCATGGAAACTTATTCAGAGCTGATGAATAAAATCACGCCTTACAATGTTAATGATAGTGAAGCCTGGGTAAAGTCTTACGATCAAGAAATGCCACCTAACAAAAATAACATTCTCACCAATGCTGAACTAGCAGA
>SBGE01000018.1 GCA_006226755.1 Deltaproteobacteria bacterium
TTTTCATGCGTCATTTATATAGCATTGAATGTTGTAAATAAAGGTGGATTTTAATCCTTAATGAGAAGTTTAACCGGAAGTGCACCGTTTGAGAGCCTGTATTCTTTTGTTGGTTTGAAATCAAGCAGATGGATAGGAGCCTTTACAGGAACTAGTAAGGCAATTCTCCAATTTGAATACTTCTCTTTTAGGATGTTTCCGACACTTGAATAAAGCGAATTTAAATAATCTTTTCCGATTCTTTCTCCATAAGGGAGGTTTGTTATCAACAAACCGGCTTCAGTAGGAGGATCTAAATCCAAGAAAGAATTTGTTTCGAAGTTCATGTATTTTTCTACGCGAGCACGAAGAGCTCCTTTTCGCGCGACTTCTACAAATTTTTCATTGATGTCAGAAGCATAGATCGGATGATCGAGATCCTGTTTTTTCTTGGCCCGTAATTGATCACCTATTTTTCGCCAGAGTTGTCTGTCAAAATTTGCCAGATGTTCCAGGGCAAAGTCATCTTTACTTCTATGAATGAGAGGGGCTTTATTAAGAGCAATATAGGCTGCTTCAATGGCCACTGTTCCAGATCCACACATTGGGTCCAAGAGAGTTTCGCTTCCATCGTATCCTGCCATCATAAGAATGGTTGCAGCAAGTGTCTCTTTAAGAACAGCTGGATGTCCATTGACTCGCCAACCTCTTTTGTGAAGAGCTTTCCCTGCTGTATCAACACTCAATACACATATATTATTTCGAACAAAGGGAACCAATGTGATTGGATTGTCTGCATCAGGAGTGTACTTGGGAGGATGTTTTTCAAAGGGGGCATTTTGTATTGAAGAAACAAACGAATTGATGACAGATTCTTCTCCAAGGGCCACGGCATCGTCATCAGACAAAACTGGTCTGATGATAAAACCCTTATGATGTCTTAACCAATCCGGCCAATGGATACTTTTCAAATTTGTTTCTAATTCATTCAGATCATTTACTTCAAATTTGCTGATGATACGTTGAAGCCTACTGGCTGTTCGCAATTGGTAGTGGGCGCGATAGGCCGTCTCAAGGTCACAGTCGAACAAGATGGCACGATGCTGCTTCTCTTGATCGTGAATTCCGATCTGATGCAGTTCAGCCTCTAAAATATCAATAGTTTCATGAGGGCTGGTCGCCATCCACTG
Organism: Deltaproteobacteria bacterium; assembly: GCA_006226755.1. Lineage (GTDB taxonomy): Bacteria > Bdellovibrionota > Bacteriovoracia > Bacteriovoracales > Bacteriovoracaceae > M0603. The sequence continues at coordinate 1,170 of SBGE01000018.1, forward strand.
CTTCATTGAGTAATACCTTTCATAATGTATCTTTTACTCTTGTCTAAGATCTGAGGCCATTCTAATGTAAAAATCACAAAGAAAATACTAGGAATGCGCCATAGAAGCTCAATTGGAAAATCAATTAAATGAAGCATTTACCTTGTGGAAGAATGCACAGTTGGATGATTCCAATATGGCGGTTATTTACTTTACTCACCGTTTTGCTTTGGACTTTAAAAATGCCAAGCTCTCAAAAGCTCTGCTTGAAGATTCTCCCAGATTAATTTTAGAAAAATTCCAATTCAAGAAGATCAAAGGCAAGGCCATTGAATGTTTGAAAAGATGGCATGATGGAGAGTGGAATCTGGTCCTTTCGGAAAAAATCTTCACCCCTTTCGAAGTTTTGGATTATCAAGTTCAGGGGATTCGTCCTGTAACTATGAAAATGAATCGCTTTGAAGATCCGATCCTTCACCGAAAGAGTTCGCTGGATTTTTTTGTTCACGATCTCGAACACGGTTATATGTTTTTTCATGATGAGAATTTGAAAAACATGCAGATAAGATTCTTCAAAGACATCAAAGAATCTTTGGATCGAGGGGAATGGAATGAGCGTCTAAAAGACGCAGATTTTAGAGAGAAATTTCATTATCTGATCAGCGATATGAATACCCACGAAGAGCATTACAGGGCCTATTTGCAGGCAATTATCTAAAATGTTTTGATTTTTCGGGCCTAAAATAAAAAAAGCCGGATTGGGTTAAATCCGGCTTTGATATTCCAAACCTCCGAAGAGGATTAAAATCTAAAATGGGGTGGCCGATGGGACAACCATAACCACCCATGATTGCTGAGCACCTTACGATGCTGGCAGCAAGAAGTCACTAACTTCTTTTTTTTCGTCAGCTCGTATCTCCAGTGACTTACAATGCGTCTGCATCAGCTTAAGGAAATCTAAAGAAATCTCGCCAACGTTTGCTGTCAGTTTTGCTTGAAAAACCTCGAAAACCTCTGCTGAAATCAGCTACTTAGCTTCAAACTCACTATAAAGATACAATCAACAAAAAACGATAAGTATTGAGTATGGTCAGAATCGTCCACATTCTCTTTTTTTCATGTCTCATCGTGATGATGAGTGGGTGCGCTCGTAAGCAAAAAGAGGCCAAGACTACCTTTCAAATTTTCGGCAACAATCTTGTTAACGGAACGCCAATGCTTGGTGGGATTTATCTTTGGGCCGAGCCTGTTGGCAGTGGTGTTTTTACTAAAGCAGTTCTTGATGCTGAAGACTCTGCGGACATTCCTTTTGGTACTTATAACTTTCATGTCGTTGGTTTTGAAGGACCGAATTCATTTCAAGGAAATCGTCAGTGTGGTTCATCTGTTGCACCAGTTGTTCTTGATCAGGCAACGGCCACTGTTGAGATGGATCTTAACTACGCAAATTGCTATCTACCAAAATATTCGAAACTTATTTCTGAAGTTGTTACTCCTTTAGATGAGTACATTTTTCAACTAGGTTTAGGAACGATTATCCCCGGAGGCAGTGGAGCTGGGGTTGATGGTTGTCAGGATGGCACTGTAGATCAATTTGGAAATGTTTACTGTGCAGGATCTACAACCTCAAGTCTTGCTGATACAAACGGTGGTGGCCAAGATATTTTAATTCTAAAGATTGATAGAAGTGGAAGACTTCTTTGGGTGAAACAGTTTGGTTCATCAGCCTCATTGCCGGGTGACACTACAGGGGCAGACATTTGCCATGGTGTTGAAGTAGATGAAAATGGATTTATTTATTGTGCTGGTTCAACTTCAGGATCATTAGGAGAAGCGAACGGTGGATCTTCAGATGTATTTCTGATGAAACTGAGCCCAGAGGGAGAGTTGGTATGGGTAACTCAGTTAGGTGCAAGTACAAAAGTTACTGGAGGTAGTAATGCTGGCATAGATAAATGCTGGGATGTCGCGGTAGATTCTTTAGGTAACGTTTATTGTACGGGCGAAACCAACGGAGATATGGCTGAAACGAATGGAGGAAGTGGAAAAAAAGATATCATAATTGTAAAAG
>SBGE01000198.1 GCA_006226755.1 Deltaproteobacteria bacterium
TCTACAGTTTTATTATGTTTATCGACTCAAATTTTTGCAAAAGACCAAGGGGTCCCTCTTTGTGAAACTATTGGAGTTGAAGTGAAAAGTACCTTTGTCGATTATCAGTATGACAGACAGACGACAAAACTTATTAGTAAAGATCTTGTTCTTGGTCCTTTGGAACCACAGTGGTCAAATGAGACTAGAAAAATGAAAGAGGTCTTTTTTAAGGGATCATCAAAAATACCGGTAGTTGATAGCGTTGAGATTTCTTATATGAGAAGTAAAGATAAGAAGATTCTATCCCTTAATACTCATCAACTAGAACAGGATAAAGATGGTCTTTTGAAAGTAAGGGATTTCATGTTTGATAAATCAGTTCAAAAACCTGAAGATCGGCCTGGTATTCAAACATATCTATTTAAATTGAAAAACAAGTCAGTATGCAAACAAGTCGTTGAACATTTCCATGCAGCGGAAGCTCAATAAAACTTAATCGAGAACAAAGAGATAATCATCTCTTTGCTCTCGTTCTCTTTTTCCTAAAATGTGGACTCCCATGATCAGATTGCCTTCCATATCATAGGTTGGTGAGAGAACAAGGCTTCCCTTTGAAGAATCCTGTCTAAGAATTTGTTTCGTCACCAAATGTCCAATTAAGGCACCCATAATGACATCACTGGTCCAATGGGCATTGTCGTGAACTCTAGACCATCCACCAACGGCCGCTGCCGAATATGTGAGAACTGGTATCAATCTCGACTGATGTCCCCAAGTTTCAGAGATGAAAGTGGCCAAAGTGAAAGCGGTAATCGTATGTCCACTGGGCATCGAAAGGTGAGAGCCTTCAAAACCTGGACCATGAAAGACATATGGTCCATTTCCTTGATTTGGTCGTTCTCGGTGAAAAATGCGTTTCGCCATTTGGGCGATAATTCCTGTAATAAGTGAAGTTTTTGCAAGTAGAAGGGATGTTGATTTGACCTCTCCATTTTGCATGACAAGTCCTACGATGTAGCCAGCACCTGCACCATACAAGGTAAGTTCACTTCCAAAAAATTCACCTGCGATTGCAACTCGTTCGATGATGTCACTACTATTTTCTTGAACGAAGTCTGTGATTGCCTGATCATTGGGAAAGGCAATGATAAGAGCACCAGCAGCTACTGAGGCCGTAATAAGATCAGATCCATCAAGCCCCAAAGGGATTTGATATTGAGGTCTACTCCATTGGGTACTAAACCCATCTGCTTGTAGCTCATCTATCGGCTGAATCAAGTTGTTTTGAATCAAAGGACTGGTGAACTCGTCTTGATTAAGAAGTGTGAAATCAGGGTTCTCGCGGTTTGCCGTTCGCGGGCAATCTCCTGTCAGCTGACAGCGCATACTAGTTGCGTGAACTATAGGCTGAATGAAAAGAAGCAAGATCAACAGTAAGGTGTATTTCATGATCATCTTTTAGCACGCTTCGCATCAGTATCAATCTTTTTGTAAAAAGTACTCCTTAAGTAGAGGAGTAAGTTATTGAAAATAAGGATAAAAAAGGCTCCCGAGGGAGCCTGAATTAGAGCTGAATGATGATACTGTTTCCATCCACCTGGATGTCTTCGCTGCTGACAAATTTTCGAAGAAGGTAGAGGACAAACTTCTTAGTGGGAATACCGGCGATATGGGCAGCTTCCACATTAAGAGTGAGTTGGTTTTTGTCACGATTAAAAGAAGTATCTCCTCTGAAACGGACAGGAATTCTAAAGATGAATTTCACTTTGGCCTTGAAGGCAAACTTATTATTGGCACTGATTATTTTGATATCTTTGAAATCGTAGAGATCAATAATCCCTTTGTCTTCTTGAGACTTTGCATAATTCCAGGCCTCAGTTGAGTTGGTTTTTAAAAAACTTCTGGCCTTCTCATCGTTGACTTCTATTCTTGAAACTCGGATATCTCCTCGTTCGAGACAGCCTTCGAGAACCACATGTTCATTGATATCAACTCGCTTTGGAATCGGTTTTTTCTCACATTCAATTTCTAGGTGTGAAACTGAAGTAACATCAGATCCAACTTTGAAAGTGGCCTTGTCAGAGGCAAGCGAATAGGTTGTCTCTCCAATGACCATATGAGCATTTCCGATATTGGCATCCACATCTTTTTGCTGAAGATTAAAGTTTTTGAAAGTGTTGTTTGAAGTTTTTAAGCAACCATTCAAAATGACTTCTGGATCAAGGTCTCTCAGGTCTGGATACTTGTAACAATCAAGATTGGCCTCTTTCATGTTGTAGTGTGTGTCACGGATCTTTCCACTGATATTTTGAACCATCCCTTTGACTGAGTTTTCTTTGATGTAAAGTTCGCGAACAAAGAGTTCAAGATCAAGAGGGTAGTCAGAATTGGTGTCTCTGATTTTTACTGTCGTTAAGCCAGTTTCATTATTACTTCTAAGAAAAGAATTTTCCAAACAGAGCTTATCTATCTCAGTTGAATAAGTGCCGCCAGAGTCACAGAAGAGGTTGACGTTTTCAAGACTGAAATCAACTCCTTCCAATGTCATATCGAGTTTTTCTCCGACAATGCCGATTCCTTTTTCAGTGAATTCAACATCAGCGTTAGTAATATTAAAATCATTCACGCCAGCAAGTGGATTACGGCTACCAAGATCAGATGAAAAACTGATGTAACCTTTTTTAAAGTTAATCATGTTATCCAACATAAAAACTTCGGCTTCAAAAATTTCGCCTGGGTCTGGTTCAATTTGAATTCTTTCAGTGGCAAAAAGAAGAAGCATCTTCTTGGCCTTGATTTCTCCAGAAAGAGGGGTGTTGATGCTTTCCTGATTCATCCAGAAGTTTTCAACAGAAAACAGCATGTAGTCTTCGGCCTTAGAGGCATAAGTTGTTACAAGCGCAAATAGACAGACTAAAAAACGTGCGTGTCTCATAGGTCATCCTTTAAAGTTATTTGAACTCAAATTTTAGGATTTCGACCTCTGAATGCCAAGAAAGGGCCCACTTAGGGGCCCAAACAATTTCTATCATTTAGTTTTATTGTCGCTTTGCGCTATGGCGTTTCAACGAAGAAACTGAGAATTCCCGCCAATCTAAAGCGATCGCAGGTGATATCCTTCTTTTTCCCGAAGAAATGGAAGGATAGGATCTGAAGCGTTGAAGGCTCTTTCATTTCTTTAACCAGGTAGAGGAAAATCGACTTGGCCAAGAATTGGGTGGCAGGCTTGAGTTGGGCCACCTGAATAATGAGGTTTTTGAACACTGGAAAGGCATTGTCGAGCTCTGGCCTCTCTAAGATTCCACCCGAGTTGTTTTGGTCGAATCTAAGAACTGCTGATTCCACATTTCCAAAACCAATAATCACACGACCAAGATCTGTTTGAGTCATAGGGAGACCTGGATCAGGAATGATTCTTGAATAGGTCTCCATGTTGATCAAGTGTTGGAGGGCCTTTTCTGGTCCGATCCCATCAAGAAATTCTTTCAGACGCGGATAGTATTTTTCCATATGCATTTCATCAAAGAAGACTTGGTAGAAATGCTCGCGATAACATTCGATATCAAATGCTTTTTCTTCTTCATCTACTATGTCACAGTATGACTTTAGACGGGCGTGAACTTCTGAGGTGATATCAACAGAAGTAAAGACAGTGTTAAAGTATTCCGTGGCTTCATAAACATCGGCCACCATGTCGCCGTTGGCATTAAACTGAAAATTGTCAGAGCTATTAACGGTTTCTGAGAGAAATCTTTCGACATCAGCTTGCCAGAAATCCATCTCTCTCAAGAGTCCTTCAATTTCATAGATGAGAACTCTCATATCGTCGATGCTGATACTCCATCCATTTTCTCTTGGAGCACCATAGACCCTGATCAGTTTATTGAGTCCCCAGTTAAAGAGAGTCAGCATGGTATAACCAGAAGCATTTCTAACATATTTGTTATCGAAAGTTATCCAGCCATTCGCATCTTGGAAGAAGCGGTGAGTACTGGTGAGTTCTTGGAATTTATCCCATAGGACAGGAACACTCTTTTTATTGAAAGCTTTATACTCTTCGAGCTCAGGTCGTTTGAGATCAGTAACGGCATCCGGTCCATCGAGAATTTCTTTGTAATGATAATAAGTGACTTCGTTGAAGTAGAGTTGTTCAAAAATCCCTTGTCCCCATTGAACAAGAGTTGTGAGGTTACCAAAGGTATACGAGTCAGCACTTCCGCCAATCAGACGAGTTTTCAAGTTTCTGACCGAGTCTTCCATGTTTTCCATGCTGTACTTGTTTCCAAGAATTCTACCGGCAACATTAGTCAAATCTTTATGGGTCAGAATTTCATCTTCATTGTCAAAAGCATAGAAGTAGCCTCTGAATTCACGAACGATGTCCATGAAGAAGAACCATTTGTCTCCATCTGAGAAAAACTTCTTTCCACCGCTCATCATGGCATCCATTCCTAGAAGGAGAATATTAGGGGCCAATTCCAAAAGTTTTTCAAACTGAGGAGCATTGATGACATTTTTTTCTCCTCCAAGCACAAGCTTTTTAACGAAAAGAAAACTGTCAATCAGTTCAATATCAAGATCTGCTTCACCAATTTCGAGAATCTTTTTAAGTTCAGCAAGAAAGTCTTTGATTTGAAGAGTGCTGGATTCAGTTGCCGGTCTTTGTCGAATTACGGCCAGAGCTTTTTCTCCGAGAGAGGAGGTGAGGGTGAAGATCGTTTGTCTTCGATCCCAATAGCTGAATTCGTCCATTCCCGTTATAAGATTATTGAGCTTTCTGCCTTCGTCATTAACGATTCTAAAAAGCTTGAAAAGAAGAGAGATGTTTCCAACTGAAACTTTGTCTTTGGGGTCTTTGAGAAGAACAGTGTTCAAATCAAAAACAAGCTTCAAAAGTTCTTTAACAGTTGTGTTTTTATTGGCCGGAAAAAACTTATCAATAAAACGTTGGAGCTCTCCTCTGGCAACATAACGAGGATCTTCTCTTCTTACAAAGTCGGTGAATTTTTCCAGGTTACTTTCGAGACAGTCAATTTCAGCGTCAATCTGCTCATCGAGGATTTTACCAAGTTTCTCAGTATCAAATTCGCAAGTTCCTTCGAGTTGGCCTAAATCGAAGACTTCAAGACTTTCGTCTGCGCTATCACCGAGACCACATGAGGAAAAAACGACGAGACAACATAAAATAGTCAGGTACCTGACAAATTCATTTAAATTTTGCATGACACTCCGATCGGTAAAACCATCTTCCTGATGGAGTTCTTTTGTTTAGGTAAGGGCCAGTGGCACAATATTCCTGTAGATCTGAGGCAGGTTTTTTTATATGATGCAATGAGTCGGGAACTTTTAGCTTGTCTAATGCAGACGATGACGAAATGCTAGAATGTATAAATGAAAAAGATACTAAAGCTAAAATACCTTACTCCTTTATTCCTAACTTCTATTATTCCCTTTTTTCCGTGTTTAAGTAAGGGGTTTTTTTCCCTTACGCAAATTCAAAGGCTAAACGAGCCTCGGATGGAAGGAATTTCCGATCAGTACTTCAGTTTGAGCATTTCAGGGGATAGGGAAAAGCTTCAAAAATGGGATGCATTTTATCATTATGACGGGCGTTTTTACCCTGGTGAATCTGGGGGTATGCTTCACTCTCTGAGTGAGGCCTATCTTCAAAGAAATATCGGCCGATCATCCATCTCAATAGGCCGAAAAATAGTTGACTGGAACCCTCATGAACCTTTTTGGGGATTGGCGGTTTTAAATGCTAATCGTGGCTTTTCCTATATGGATTATGAAAGAGAAGGCTTGGCCGGGCTTCATTTCCAAAGAAGGATGGGCGGATTCAATTTTCATCTTTTTGGAAGTGTGGTCCATATTCCTCAGATTAACCCGACGTTTAGAATTCGTGACCAAAAAGTTGAATCCATCAACGAGTGGTCGGCGCTTCCCTTTAGAGAAGTTGCTTATAATGGAAACAAGATTCCCATCAACTACACCTTGGATGAACCAGATATAGCTGGAATCGTACTTAATCAAAGTGCCGGAGCTCAAATTGGTTACGATTGGAAAACAGGGGGAGTCAAGGCCTACGGAACTTATAAGCCTGAGAACTTGATTCGAATCAACGCTACTGGATATTACGATCCTAACACCGAAGCAGCTGAGGTAAGGGCCAGACCTTTTGCCAATCATCATGTTGTTTGGGGCGGTCACGTCAATCAGGAAGTTAAAAGTTTTGAAACTGCAGTTGGTTTTGAAGTCGATCATCCAAGAGTCGGCTCTGATGAATCTTTTGAGTTTGAAGCTCTTAAGATTGTTCCGGTTTATACCAAAAGAACTTATGCTTACGGACAGGTTGAAAAGAAGCTGAAATATGCCAAAGTTGGAGTTCATTTTGTAGAACTTGTTGATGGCAAAAACACAGACGCCAATGCCTTTTCTTCTAAGGCCATGTGGACAAGAGCTGGTGGACTTTCTGTTGATTGGAGTATGACCGCCAAGCTTAACTATCTTTTTATGGGAAAATATGATTTTGCACTAGGGGATTCGTTGGTTAGAAATCAACTTTCATATCAATTTGGAAGACATGTTTCTGCCAAAGCTGGATTTGAAATGGTTCGAAGTGAGGACCCGAAATCATTTTGGCTACCATTCAAAACCAATGATTCTGTTTATACCGGGCTTGGTTATCTATTCTGAGAGAGGAGAATCAGGCCGATTTCTTTTGAGAGAGATCTTTATCAAAGATGAGAGTAATTTCAAATCCATGCTCCACGTGATCATTGATGAAGCTCACATGACCCATATTGAGTTCAACCACATTCTTCCAAAGATTTACACCTTCTAGCTTTTTCTCAACCATCTTATCTCCTTCTATGTTTTTCATGATCTCTTGATCTAAAGGAGGGAAGGCATTCTTGATGTGAAGCTTTACTCTGTCATGCAGGTATTCGGTTAGAATAAAGATTTCTCTTTGTTCTTGAGTTCTTACGACATTACAACATTCCGTAATGTACTTCAGGAGCACAAATTTAAGTTCTTCTTTGTCTCCGTAAAGTATACCGTCGAGTTGATTTTCATAGCGAAGAAGGATATCAGACTTTTCTGCCATGATAGAAGTTTCGATCATAAGACTTGTGAAGAAAGGTTTGAAGTCTATCTGTTCTATCTTAGAGTGATGATTTCGATTAAAGAGTCTTAGACTTGAGACGAGTAGGCTGATCCTGTCAGTGGCCTTATCTACATCTTTTAGAGTTCTCTCTAATCTCTCGTACCTTTCTTTTTTGATATTTCTCTTCATCAACTGAGTCATACCTTTGATAATCATCAAAGGATTGTTGATTTCATGGGCGAGAGAATCCGAAATTTCACCAACAGCAGCAAGTCTTTCGGTCTTGACCTTATTTTCTCTTTCTTTGGCAAGTTCATCATCGATATTGATACGGTGAAGGATCTCCGTGACAATATTGACCAGTGAAAGAAGAAATTGAATCTCTTGGTTGTCAAAATTTTCAAAGTTGGTCTTGTTCAACTTTAAAAGGGCAACGACTCGTCCTTCTTCTTGTAGCGGCATATAAAGCTCTTCTTTGTCATCATCAATTGTTTCGGTGACAGGTTGCCCTTGTTTGATCTGAGTTTTAAGTCTGGTTGAATCCTCCCAACGGCTGATAAAACCTTCTATTTCATCTTCAGATTCTCCGACTTCACATATGATATGGAGGTTCTTGTTTTCATCAATTGAATAAACTGAGCCAGAATGAATTTCAGCTATCTGATAATCGACGAGAAGCTCAACAACAAAACTAAAGAGGTCATCATCTGTTTTAAATCGAGACGCATGTTTGAGTAGAATTTGAAAAACAGATGAAAGAGTGATTTGTTTCATCAACCTTTGAGACATTTGTTTTTGTTCAGTTATGTCAGTCATAAAACTTTCAACATAGAAGTCTTTACCATGTCGTTGGAACTGAGCTTTTTCCAACACGTAGATATCTTTTTTTGCTGTTTTTATTCTAAATGAATGTTCATAACTTCTTTTGTCTATCATGTTATGCATGACTGTCTTTTTATAATCTTCATGATCATCAGAATGAATCCAGTTCATCAAGGATTGACCAAGGACATCTTCTTTTGGAATACCTAAAATCCTGGGTAGGTGTTCGTTTACAGCATGAATATAAAAGTCATTGAGAGGTTCATAACTAATAACAGTTGCATCCACATTACTGAGATGTTCTTTCATTTGTCTGGCAGACTCAGCAACCTTTTCGTGACCTCTCCATGCGAGATTTGAGACGAAGCTGATGATGAGAGATACTATTCCAAAAATTATCCATAAAATGATTTTTGAATTTTCATGATTTTTAAAGGCCTCGTCGAAATCTCTTTCTATGACCAAACCGAGTTGATAACCTGGAAGCCATTTCCAAGTCCCAATAACCGGAATACCTCGATAATCAAGGTAAGGAACCAGGCGGGTAGAGGAGGATTCATTTCGAATTCCATTGAGAGGAGAATCACCAGAAGCAATGACGGGTAATCTCGCTCGCATGATTTCTCCGTAAGGTGTGTAATCATGAATAAGTTTTTGCAGATCATTTTGAAAACGAGAAGGGCTTAGAAGATATCCGTCTTTATTGATGAGGTAGCTTTCTCCACTATCTCCGATTCTTTCTGTAGAGAGAGTTTCCCAAATAAAGCTTTCAGGGGAAAGCCTAAAGGTTAAGTACATTAGCGTTTCTTCTCCATCTTTAATCGGAGATACCATGAACATTGTGTAGTTAGTTTTTAGACTCAACTCTTCATTCATGAGATTAACTTCAGATTCAATAGGAGGAGTTATGAAGGTTTCATTCTGCTTGATTCGTAGCCAAATCTCGTCATGGGAAACCAATAAGTTTTGAGTGCCGATATTACTTTCTCGTAGAGAGCTAAGCGAAAGTCCCGTCGTTGAAATCAAAGAGAATCCTAGAAAATTATGCTCGTGAATTTGTCGCATTAGAAGTGGCTTTGCTCGTCGGTGGACTTCTTTCCTTGTTAGTTTTTTGTCGTTGTAGAGCTTTCCTAAATTTACAATCTCAGGAAGTTTGGCCACATACTCCATATGGTGAAGCATGGAATGTCTTTGAACATCTAGTTTATTAGACAAACTGAACATGGAGTTTTCTAAAATCTTTTGATTCTCATCGAGTTGACTTTGATGAATATAGCGATCTAGTCTCCACGTTGATAGTGAAAGTAGAATGAGAGTCGCTCCAAGGGAGAGGTAAAAATGAAATTTAGTGAAGCCTTTCTTCATGGCGCTCCTTGAGAAATTTATCGGTCAAAAGGGGCTTAAATTTGAAGAATTACAGAGAGATTTAGATTTAATTCTCAGGAAAATTTTAACCTACTGTTCTAGTATGAAAATGATGTTGGATTTTACGTGGCTAGCCGCTCGCTCCTTGCAGTGATTAAAGAAATTTTTTTTGCCATTTTCCTTCATGATCTCTGTGCAGGCCTTGAGGTAAGAAGTAAAAGCGAGATCCAAAGATGTTTGGACGCTGACTTTTTCATACTCGTCTTTACCTACCCTGATGGGATTGGTCGTTTGTTTAGAGGCGCAGGAAACAAGGACAAAGACGAGTATTAGGTATTTCATTGGGTTATTTTACCTGATTTCATGACTTTAGGGCATGGGTTTTTACCAAATTTTGAGACTCTGGCCATGGTAAAACCCGCTATTTCTGGAAAATACAGCAGTTATAGGTCATTTAAGCGCTTTTTCGGTTTATCTTGAAGGTGGGAAAACAGACACACGGAGAAGGATAATGGGACTTTGCTCAATTGAGGAAATGAACCTCGAAGAAGACAAAACACAACTGAGTATCACACGCATTGATGATTTACTTGAAGGACTTTCTCAAGTTGCTCATGACATCAAATCACCTCTGGCTGCCCTTGAAACTGTTCTTTCCAATACTAATAATATGGATGAAGAGAAGAGGCTTTTGATCAAAAATTCCATTCTAAGAATTAAAAGTATTTCGCAAGATGTTCTTCAAAAAAATAAACGGATCGTTGAGCTCAAAGAAGAAAAATCGAGATGTCTGATCAATCAATTGGTATTAGAACTTGTTCATGAAAAGCTTCATGAACTATATGCCAATAAATCAATTGTCATTAACGTCAATAACTACCTGCCTGAAGGAGAGTTGGAAGTTTCTCTTCAAAGGTCAAGATTTAAAAGGACTCTTTCAAATCTCTTGAACAACGCTGTTGAATCTTTGGGTGAAGGTGGTTATGTAGAAGTCGATCTCTCAATGAACAAAAAAAGTGATTTAGTCTTGGTGGTTACAGACAACGGAAAAGGAATTCCGGCCCATGTTCTTCCCAGTTTAGGGAAGAAGGGTTTTACTTATGGAAAGAAAGAGGGGAATGGTCTTGGATTGTATGCAGCTAAAAAATGCATCAGTGAACACAATGGTTTATTTAAACTGTCAAGTAAGGCCGGGAATGGAACCAAGATAGTCATGACTTTGCCGGTAGAATAGTAGGAAAGAGTTTTATGTTATTCTTTTTACATGAAATCCATTTTACCTACAATCATTCTACTGAGCTCTTTTAACGTTTATTCCCAAGACAGCGGTCGTCTCGATTCTGTGATTAATGAATACATGAGACGAAAAGAAAGAATAGAAAATACTGAAAACACTCAACCCAATTCAAATGAATCACAACCTTCTCCAGAGTTGAATAATGTTTCAGGTGAACCTGCGCCAGTTTCAATGCAAGATGTTGTTCCAGTATCTCCTTCTGTCGGAACTGGATCCACTTCTAAGTCATTTTTTAAAGTGGGAGTTGAGCCTTTTAAAATCACTAGAGTCGACAAAAATAGAAACTATGGCATTGATGCTCGGACCAGATTGCATGGATTTGGATCCTACATTTTAGATGGTAAATATAATTTTGAATTGAAAGATGAGAAGGAACCTTTTTCTGATAATGTTATCACCAGTCGTTACTACCAGGCCGATGTTGCTTTGGAGAAAGAAAATTTCCTTTGGAAACTTCATCTTTTGATTCAGGCCGGCTTTCAAAGAGAAAGATCGGGAAATGTATTTCCTATTTATCAAAGAGTTTATGGTGGTGTCATCGGACTTAAGTATCTCCATGAGAAATCCCATGGCTTTCTTCGTGAGTTCAGTGTGTCGTATTTGCCAATTTATGACAAATTGAAATCAGATGCTTATTTGGCCGACAGAGTGACATTGACCAGAAAAGATAGAGAGTACATCAGACAGTTTTTTCAAGTCGATTTAATGTTCGCTCTGACTCAAAATCTCAAGGCCTCAAATCACTTTCATTGGCGACCTGTCTATGATCTTCAAACTGATGAATTTAATGCCAATAATTCAGAAATAGAGCAGAAGTTCACTCTGACTATGGAAATGAACAAACTGTTTTCTCTTTCTTATGAGAACAAACTTACATGGAATAAAAGATTGCAGGTGGACTTGAATCGTCCTACTACCGATCTCGTCAATTCATTCAAGCTCAATTGGAAATTGGGTCTCTAAAGAAACAATAAAATCATTTAAAGTTGATTTTGCCTTGGGGGAGAGTCCTTCCCCAAGAGAAAAATCTTCTCCCGGTAATTCCGAAACGATGACTTCTACCGAGGAACCATAAATCTCTTTTGCCATCGAAGCCAGTAGGTCGGGACCCATATGATGAACACTTGGATTGAAATCCAGTGGAACATTTTGAGTTGTTCTATTTTTCAAATCACTGCCGAATGAAGCATCGATAAACCAGACTTTTGAATAATTACACCACTCGAGGACGTCTTCGAGATAGAGTTGGTAGTCGGTTTTGAAAGAAAAGTCGGGAAATTTGTTTTTTATATATTTAATGGCCTCCAGGGCCAGACCATCATCTCTACGTGTTTCATTGCCAACAGCGTGAATAAGAATTTTATCGGGTGAAAGTTCTGATTTCGACATCGTTAAAATCTCTTAGTTCGACTTTCAGGGGCATTTGCCCAAGAGCATGGGTTGCACAACTCAAGCATGGATCATAGGCCCTTATCGCAACTTCAATTTCATTAAGAAATTCTTCACCACGATCGGGATTGGTTTCCCATATTTGTTTAGCCCTCTGAAAAACAGAACTGTTCATGGCGGTATTGTTATGAGTGGTTGAAACAATCAAATTACACTTGGTGATTTGATCATCATCAGCAACATCGTAGTGATGAATCAAAGTTCCCCTAGGGGCCTCAATAAAACCGATACCGGTGTTAGTGCGAGTGCCTTTGGTTATCAAGTTTTCACCTTTGATGTCCTCATCGTCCAACAGCTCTTGAATTTTTTCAGCACAATGAAGGATCTCAATCAAACGGGCCCAATGATACAGAAGTGTTCCATGAGGCATTCTGCCATTGTGACTTCGAAATGATTCAAGCTCCTTTTGAGCGAGAGGAGTGTCAATATACTCACAAGTATTGATTCTGGCCAAAGGACCAACTCTGACCCAACCTTTCTGGGCACCGAGAGGTTTTAAAAATGGAAATTTCATATAACTCCATTCTTTCACTTCTTCCTCATAGATATCCAGATACTTGAGATAGTCCATGTCTTCTATAACTTTGCGACCGTCTTTATCCACACAGCGTAGTTCTCCATGATAAAGTTCCAATGCGCCATCTCTGCCGATCAATGAGAGATAATTGGATTCGAGCTGATCGAAAGACAGAATGTCTGATTGATTCTTCAAATGAAAAGTTTTGTAATGTTCTAAAACTTCTAGGCACCATTGTATCGTTTCTTCGATTGAAGGGACTTCTTTACCATCTTTGAAAAATTGTATTTCTTCATCAGACATATTTTTGTGAATGCCACCAGGTACGGCCGAGATTCCGTGAATTTTTTTTCCAGCAGTGGCCTTGATGATTTCTTGACCAAATTTTCTTAGTAGAATTCCTTTTTTCGCCAACTCTTGATTCATCTGGGCCAGACCAACAACATTCCTTGAAGCCACATCTGAATTCATACCAAGAAGTAAATCAGGAGCGGCCAGATAAAAGTAATGTAGGGCATGACTTTGAAGAACCTGCCCAAAGTGCATCATTCTTCGCATTTTTCTACCTGTAGGTGTCAGAGTTTCATCACTAACTCCTACTATTTGGTCAATTGCTTTTGCTGCACAAAGATGGTGACTGACGGGACATATGCCACACAACCTTTGAACTAGGACTGGAGCTTCCCAGTAAGGGCGTCCTTGTACAAATTTTTCGAAACCACGAAACTCTACAATATGTAATCTGGCCTCTTCTAGTTGATTTTGTTCATTGAGATGAAGAGTCACTCTTCCATGACCTTCTACTCTTGTAACTGGATCTATGATGATTTTTCTTTTTTCCATAATATTCTCAGTCGTATTTGATCAAGTGCTTAGCAATTTTAGGTTCGTCTCCATTCAACAGGGCAGCAAGTGCGCTCCATATAACATCTCCGCTGGGGGGACAGCCAGGTAGAAAGTAGTCAATTTTCACGACTTCATGACAAGGATAAACCCTGTCGAGTAGTTCGGGCAGATCTTCATGCTTCGGAATGATTTTGTTGCCCTTGTTGGTTGGAACGTTACAGTAGGCTTCTTCCAGACATTCTTCTAAAGAAAGATGATTTCTCAGAGCAGGCAGACCTCCCATGACGGCACATTCACCAAGAGAGATGAGAATATCGCAGTTTTTACGAAACTCTCTTAAGACCTCAACGTTCTCAGCATTGCAACATCCTCCTTCAATCAAACCAATATCTACTTTCTTAGTGAAAGTTTTAATATCCGTTAAAGGAGAGCGATTGAACTCAACTAACTCAACCAAATCTAAAAGTTTGAGATCAATATCCAGTACAGACATATGACAACCAAAACAACCTGCTAGGCTGACTGTTGAAATTACTTTTTTTCCCATAATGGCTCTTTTTCGTATTTTCGTTCACCGTAAGGTTTGGAGAAACCCTGGCCTTTGACGAGGATGGCTCCTACTGGACAGAGATCCATGGCCTCTTTGGCCTTATGTGGAGATAGTTTTTTTTCTCTCTCATGATCAAAAACAACTCTGGTTTCTGCTCCCTTTCCGATGAAGCTGAAAACTTTATGGCCTTCATCATCAGAAAAGAGTTCTGTACAGCGCTTGCAATGAACACAACGATTTCTTTCCAGTAGAATATTCTTACCACTGAAGTCCAGATCATAATTATTGAATTCGTAAGGGAAACGAGAATGCGTCATCTCCATGTCTTGTGCCTGTGCCTGCAAAAGACAATCTCCAGATTTTTCACAAGAGGGACAATAGTGATTTCCTTCAACAAAAAGTAGTTCGATCACTCCGCGTCTGAGATCTTTCAATTCGTCAGTGTCGAACTCGATAGTCATATCTTTTTGAGTCTTCATGGTGCAAGCAGCGGAATGACGTCCTCCGACTTTGACAGTACAGACACGACAAGTGCCAAGACATTCATCCATGCCTTGATACCAACAAAGAGTCGGTACTTGAATTCCTTGATGAGATAGGGCTTCTACCAAATTGATATTTTCTGGTACAGAAAATTTTACTCCATCTACTGTAATGTCAATCTTACTCACGATGAAACTCCCGGTATTCTTTAGTGGCCTTTTCTTCATCGAAATCAAAAAATAGTTCATCAGAATTTTTGATCTTGTTTTTGAATTCGTCCTCAAAAGATTTGAAAGAGGTGAGAAGTACATTAGGAGAAGACATTCCGAGTCCACAACGACTGGTTTTCGAAACGAGAGTTCCCCAGTCGATCATCTTTTGCAGATCAGATGGTCTTGCCTTTCCTAGATTTATTTTCTTTAGGAGATCTCGAAGGATGACGTTACCTGCTCTACATGGAGTACAGTTTCCACAAGATTCATCCACGAAAAATTGCATAAAATTTTCAAGAATCTCAAACAGGTCGCGGGATTCATCAAAGACCATGAATGATCCACCTGTAGGCAAATCTTCGAAGGCAAGCTGTCTGACAAAATCATTTTTTGAAATACAGGTTCCTGAAGGACCCCCAACTTGAACTATCTTGGGATTCTTTGCTCCGCAAATTTTGAGAACTTCAGCGACTGTCACACCCCATGGGAATTCATAGATCCCAGGTTTTTCAACATCTCCACTGATGGAAAGGAGGCGTGGACCTTTGGACTTCTCTGTTCCCATTTTGTTGAGGTGTTGAGGTCCATAGCGCATCACTTGAGCTGCTAACACAAAAGTTTCTACATTGTTGACGATTGTTGGTTTACCAAAAAGACCGACTTCAACAGGGAAGGGTGGCTTCATTCTAGGTTCACCTCTTTTACCTTCTAAAGATTCCAAGAGGGCTGACTCTTCTCCACAAACGTAAGCGCCGGCACCCATTTTTACCTTTAATTTGAAATCTTTTAAAAGCCCTTTTGACTCCAGATCTTTGATTTGTTTTTCGAGGTGGTCACGCAAATAAAAATATTCTGCACGAAGATAAATGAAACCTTTATCTGCTCCAACGGCATATGAGGCGACTTTCATGCCTTCAATCAGAAGTCCGGCAAACTCTGTTAGAAGCAATCTGTCTTTAAAAGTTCCAGGTTCACCCTCATCAGCATTACAGACGATATACTTTTGATCGGCCGAAAGCTCTGAAGCGATTTTCCATTTCATTCCCGTTGGAAATCCAGCTCCGCCGCGTCCTCTTAACCCAGACGCCGTAATCATATCGATCACTTCATTTGGTTTTTTTGAAAGAGCGGAACTTACGGCCTCGCCCTTTTTCCACTTGGTGAAAAAGACATCACCTTTTTTCTGAATATTATTACAGACAGGTGTCCTGACAAATTTTGAAGCATTGGCCCCGTCTCCAAGACCAAATTTCTTGGCTATCTCTTTTGCACTCACTCCCGCTTTGAGTTCTTTTACAATTATCTCTACTTTTTTAGGAGTCAGTTTGGGAAAAGGAACAAAATCAATAAGAGCGGCAGGGGACTGATCACTCATGCCGATACATGCTGTTTCAAAAAGTCCAATTGTCCCACATGAGCTCAAACCTCCAATTTTGGACCCTAGCTCTTTTTCAAAAGTCTCTCTTATTTCTTTCATACCTCTGTGTTGTGCAATGATGGATGTATCGAGATAAATTTGATTCTTGCCTCGGTATTCTTCAGAAAAAAAATGATAGAAAGTTACGACTTCTTCAATGGTAGAAGTAGATAGATTGAGTTGTTCCGCCAAAGAAGATTGAAGCTGTTTGGAAATTCCTCCACAACTTTTTTGAATATCCCAGAGGATTTCAATAAGTTCGCTTCTTTGTCGGCCCTTATATCGTGTCAGATCCATGGCCTGTTGCATTGCTATTCGTCCTTAAAAGCTTTACGCCTATTTTGGGAAATTATAGGATAAATGCCATGGAAAGTACTAACGGATTGCATTGTTTGGAACTTGAACTGCAAGGTCAGGTGCAGGGCGTTGGTATGCGTCCAGCTCTCTACCTTGCAGCTCAATCATATGCCTTAGTTGGGACAATCTCAAATACTGGATCTGGGACTTATGCCAAGCTTTATGGTTCTCAAAAAAAGCTAATAGAATTTGGTGAAAAATATCATACTTTTCTTCCGAAACTTGCACATATTACGAATGAGAAAAAAACTTTTTCCAAAGGCAATGATGCTCCATCAACTCTTACTTTTGTAAACCTAGAGAGTGATTTGCAAAAATATTCTATTCCAACCGATCTCGCTACTTGTGAGAGTTGTTGGAATGAGTTTTTTAATACCGATGATAGACGTTCTGGATATCCTTTTATCACATGTTGTGAGTGTGGTCCTCGTTGGTCGATCATGAAAAATTTACCTTTCGAACGAGAATCGACAACCATGGATGATTTTCCAATGTGTGGGTCTTGCAAAAATGAATATGAGAATCCTCTGGATCGTCGCTTTTTTGCTCAAACTATAAGTTGTCCTGATTGTGGACCAACAGTTTCACTCTCTTTCAGTGATGTTCAAAACTATTTAAATCAAGGAGCAGTTGGACTCGTAAAAGGACTTGGAGGTTTTGCCATTGTCGGTAATGCTAGAGATCCTGAAGTCATCCGTAGAATTCGAGCAATCAAGTCAAGACCAGAAAAGCCCTTGGCGGTTATGTTAAAAAATAACTCAGCTCTTTCAAAACTTGGGATTGATTGTGATGAATGGAATAAGTTTCATTCTTCAGTTTGTCCGATACATTTGATTGAACCAAAAACAGATTATCTTCCACATTCCCTTTTGACGCCAACAACCAAGAAAATTGGCGTGATGGCGCCGACCACACCTTTTCATTTCCTTCTCTTTGGAGAGCTCGATGCTTTGATTTACACTTCAGGAAACAGAAAAGGTGATCCTATTGAATATGAACTTTCAGA
>SBGE01000172.1 GCA_006226755.1 Deltaproteobacteria bacterium
CGACGTCATTCTCAAAGACAAAAGAGCTTATATTTTTGAAAATGCACTAAACCATGGTTCACTCATTTCAAAAGAGATTATTGATCTCACAGAGAAATATTCTCAGCGTGTTCTGACTCTCAATAAATTAAAAGACATCAAAGAAGATAGTTTCTTTGAACTACTGGGTGCAAAGGCCATTCTCTTTCAAAGAATAAGTCCTATTGAATCTCGAAATCTAAAAATTGCAAACAAACTATTCTTTGAAAAAGAAGGTGTTAAGTTCAAATTTACTTTTGAAGATTTTTTAAAGATAGACTTCTCCCCTCTAACTGCTAATATTTCGAACAACCAATTGGTAAGTACAACAGAAATGACGAACTTTCCAAGTCTTGGTTTCGTGATGGAACTCCCAAATGACGAACGAGCAGTTGTTGTACTAGATGGAGATGTTCTTGAGTCAATCATATCTTCAGAAAAAATATTTAAGAATGTACTCATTGATGCTGAAGGTAAAAACTTTTTCACACAAAAAACAGAATCAATATTTACGACACTTCTAAAAGAACAACGAGCTGAGAAAGGTGTCATTACAACCAAACTCGGAGGAGAAGAGATTCTTCTAGGCTTTACTAAACTACCAAACTTGGGACTTTCTATAATCAATTTTGTCTCTTCAAAAAAAGCATTTGGAGTGACGAAAGTACTTTTTGAAAGAACCGCTTACTTTGGTCTAAGTCTCCTCTTCCTCTTTTTTATCTTCGGACTCCTTTTTTCCATCACATTAACGAGACCGATCACAAAACTTTCAGATGCAACAGCAAGAGTCTCTGAGGGGGACTTTACCGAACCAGTTACGATCAAAACGAGAGATGAGTTTAAAGTTCTGAGTGACAGTTTTAATCATATGATGAGCACCATCAATGATCTTCTACTAGAAAAGCAGGACATGATTGACGAACTCAATCTTGCCAATGAAAAACTCGAAGACTATTCCAAAAATCTCGAACAAATGGTTGCTCAAAGAACTGAAGAGCTAAGAAAAGCTAATTCTTTCCTTGAAGCCATGATTAACTCACTAGATCAAGGTTTGATTGTTTTCGGTGAAGATAAAATCTGTAAAGACGTCTACACCCAGGCCTCTGTTGAACTATTCGGTGTTGAACCATCTGGCAAAGAATTTTTAGAAGTGGTCGGTAAAGAAGATCAAAAAACAAGCCTCGAGAAATGGATGAGCATTCTCTTTTCAGAAATGATTCCTTTCGACAGCGCGAAGGGCCTGGGCCCCTCTTCGATACAGCAAGGTGAAAGTATACATAGCAGTAACTTCAAATTCATTGCATTGAATTATTACCCAATGAGAAGTGATGAAGGAAAAATCGAAAATATTGTGACAGTTGCTACAGACATGACAGAAGAAGTTATTGCCAAACAAAAAAATAAAGAAAGAGAAAGTTTCGTCAATATGGTTCTCAAGCTCACGAACAATAGGGAGCAGTTTTTTTCTTTTCTAGATGAAATCGATGAGATTATTCTCGATGTTCAAAATATTCTAAATGATTCAGAATTTGATCCAGATGCTCTTGATATAAAAATGCTTCTTATTCATTACCATACGATGAACGGTGGATTTGGGTTATTCTCGGTCACAAAAATACAAGAGCATGCTAGGTCAATTGAACAAAAAATTCTCGATTTGAAAGATCAAGACATTCCTCATAAAGAAAAACACAAACAAATCAAAGAAGCTGCACTATCTATGGAAGTGATCGTTGAAGAGTTCAAAGAGAGCTTGGTTGCAGTCTTTGGTAAAGATATTGAATCCATTAAAACCAAACACGAATACGAAGGAAAAGATGTCGAAAAGTTCAGAAAGCTTCTCGTCAAATACAGTCACCCAAAAGTTGTTGCCAAGTATGAGCAAATGTTCATTTTTTCCCCTGTAAAATCATTTTTTAGTGGTTACGAAGATTTAGTAAAAACCATGTCTCAAAAGCTTGGAAAAGAAGTCTACCCTCTTCAACTTAAGAATGCAGAGTTAAGAATTCCAGCAGAACCATACAAGGACTTCTTCTCAACTCTCGTTCACCTTTTTAGAAACTGTATGGATCACGGGATTGAAAGCAATGCCAAGCGAGCGGAACTTGGTAAAGACCCAAAAGGGAAGATTACAGTCGACTTTAAATTGGATGATGACAAGACCTTCGAAGTTGTTGTGGCCGATGATGGTGGCGGTATAAATCCAGAAATCATTCGAGAAAGACTGAAAGAAAAAACGGGAGAAGAATTTGACGATGTTAGCGATGATCAAATCATCTATAAAATATTTGATCCAGAATTTTCTACACGAGATGAAGTCACAGAATTTTCAGGTCGTGGCGTTGGAATGTCCGCGATAAAAGAAATTGTCGATGAGAAGGGTGGTAAAATTATTCTTGAATCAAAAGTTGGAGAAGGTAGTAAGTTTACCTTCAAACTCCCCTATTCTTAAGAGCCGTTTACAGCATCCCAAGCGAAATTGATCTTTTGACCGAGCTCTTCTTTTTGCCAAGGCTTCACAACATATTCATTAGCGCCTTCATGAATTGCTTTAATCATGTTTTCAACTTCATCCATAGTTGTACACATGAGAAAAGGTAGCTTGGCAAGCTTTGCGACTTTCTTAATCTTCACGAGAAAATCAAAACCTGTCCCATCTGGAAGATTCCAGTCTGAAATGATGAATTGAAACTCTTTATCTTTGCAAAATGAAACAGCTGTTTTCAAATCTGGAGCTTCATGAATTTCACCGCTAAAACCAAGAGCTCTCAAGTCAGAAACCATTTGTTGTCTGATTGAATCCATATCCTCGAGAAGAAGGATTTTCATATTTGCTGGTGCTGGCATAAAAACTCCGAGTTTAACTTAGGTACTTTGATGTCTTTTGCTTGAATACTTCGAAATCAAAAGGTTTCAAAATATAATCATTAGCTCCACTGACGATGGCTTCTAGAACAATCTCTTTTTCATTTTCAGTCGAAATCATCAACACTGGTGTGTCTTCATAGGCCTTGATCGTTCGAAGAATTTTAAGGACTTGAATTCCTGTAAAACCTGGCATGTTGATATCGAGTAAAATTAAATCAAACGGATGATCGTAAAGAGCTTCTGCTTTTAGAAGCTCAACGGCCTGCTTTCCATTTTCAGCCATTTTAATTTCAGAAATAACAAGGCAGAAAAGA
>SBGE01000111.1 GCA_006226755.1 Deltaproteobacteria bacterium
CTATAAATATTACGAAGTTGATATTCAGCAAAATGAAAAAATCAATTCCCGAAAACACAAAAATCATTGCATTCAACGCAGGTCCACTCCCCTTTGACCAAAAACTATTTAAAGAAATCGCGCTTAACTCTGGCTTCATTTATTTAGAAGAGATAGAAGATGCTATCATCCTCGCCAAGGCTTCAGGTAAGTCATACTTCACTCCAGATGCATTTCATTGGACCAAGGAAGGTCACCAATTTATCCAGTCCCTACTCACTCCCAAAATAAAAGAGTTTCTGGAAGACAAATAACACTGTAATTTCAATCACTTGAGCATAAAAAGAAATTCATTCTCCCAAGCGTTTTTGACGAAAAGAGTATGATGTTTATTCTACTTTTCACTCTCACTTTTCTATCTCAAGTTGTATTGGCCCAAGGTCCAACACCTAGTGTTTTTTCAAGGGATGTTCTTTTGGCCAATCCCGATTCGGAAGAAAAAAAGAAAGAAGAAGAGTCCAACAGAAAACGAGCTGTAGAATACATTAATGGACTTTTAAAAAAAGAAATTGGCAGAGGACTTAAACTAGCCCCCCCCCGGTCTGGAATAAGAAGAGAAGAAGATCAAAAGAACTTTAATGAATGCGTAGATAAAATATCTTCCCAGTTTGGTGGTAATGATCTCAAGAAATATTTGGATCTTTTCAATTTCTGCAATGACAAATTCAAACTCATGGAAAAAAGTGAGATGGACAAACTCAGGGAGATGGGAATAAGAAGCGCCATAGATTTTGAAAATAAAGTGGCTAAAGAAATTTTAGAACTTAATCAGCGACAGCAAGATCTGGATCGTGAAAGCTTAATAGAAAAAGATTTAGAGTTCTTTAGATTTGACTCACAAGAGATCAATTCAAATCCTATCTCATTACCAGGCTTTGAAGGACTATTCAAAACTGTTGATGACTTCACATCAATTGCTGTTCATTTCAATAAGGAAAAAAGTTTAAAGAGTGTTATTGAAAATAACCAATCGATAAATAACCAACTAAAAGAAGAGCTTATCAAACTTAATTATCTCAGTATGCGACTTAAAGGAGATGACCCTTGTCCAAATGATCTAAGTATCAAACAACTTGCATTCGATGATCCTCGCGCTATGACTCTTCTCTCGGACTTCAATGGGTTCAATCAACAAGACTTCAGCGTTTCTCCACCACATCAAATTTTCTTTGGTCTTGATAAAGAAAGGGCCTCAAAAAAAATCGATAAGTTTTCGATGAAGCTCGAAGGTGGAAAAGAACTTTTCATTTATAAGTATACTGAGCCCGGAACTGAGAACGAAATCTGGGTACTGGCCGAACTGGATACCAATAACCAGACAGTTAGATATTCTCATTACAAATTGAATTCATCCAAACCAGATAGACGATTGGCCCGAACAAGTAATGGAGATATCACTCTAGTAGGTATCCATAATTTTCACCGTAGACTAGGTGATACTCCAGGCAGAGAACTCTATTTGGATATGAATGTCGGACTCTCTTTAGATGCCAATAGAGAAAGAATTCCTTTGATAGGAACGACCTCAGTCCCAACCGGTAATGTGGATCTCGCCTACATAAAACTTAGTAGTCATGCTCCTGGTTTATGGACGGAAACTAAGCTGGCGCTCCAAGTCGAGCAGGTCAAAATCTCAACCATTCTTCGCCCCAATCAAAATGCCAACTGGGGAACTTCCGCCGAACTCAGCTACAGAACCTTTGATAATGAGCTTAGGGCAGCGGGAAGTGTCAGGATCCACAATCTACTCATTGGAGCTTCGTCTAACATGAGTGATCAGGCCTCTGTGAACGCAGGAATCTATAAAGGCCGAACTTTCATCATGTATGAAACAGATTTCAAGGAGCTAAGGAAGCTCAAAGTAGGAACGGCCATTGGAAATGGTGGTGGGGTCTACGCCGATACTGATTTCAAGAAATTTCACAATGTGACAGTTGTCATCAATCTGAATTAGCCCCTGGCCCTAAATGGAATTTTCAAATACATAGCTCCATTATCTTCAGGCTGTGGAAACTTCGCTCCATCAATATTCACCTGGATACTTGGCAATAAAAGCCTTGGAGCATCCAAAACAGCATCTCTCTCTGATCTGAATTTCACAAATTCTTCTTTGCTGGTTGAGGCCTTAAGTTGCTTATTCTGGGCCTTTGACTCTCCAATACTGGTTTCAAACTTCAGCTCTCGCCCTTCGGGCTGATAATCGTGGCCAACAAAGACTCGAGTTTCATCCGGGAGAGAGTAGAGTTTGTCATGGACGGTATTATAGAGATCTTCGGCCGATCCTCTTGGAAAATCACATCTTCCAGTACCAAAATCAGGCATAAATAGAGCATCACCTGTGAAAAGGCAGTCCTCTACTAAATAGGAATAACAGGCCGGTGTATGCCCAGGAGTGTGGAGAACCTTGAATTTTAATGTTCCGGCCTGCATTTCCTGCCCATCAGCGAAAAGAAGATCAAACTGACTTCCGTCAGTTTTGAGTTCTTTCAAATTATAGATTCCCTTGAAAACCTCTTGAACCTGAGTAATTTCACACCCAATACCATATGGAGCAAAGGGAAAGCGCTTTTTAAGCTCCTGAGCCCCAGACAAGTGGTCAGCGTGGGCATGAGTGTCGAGTATCAGCTTGAGATTAAGACTTTCTTTCTCTAAAAAGGCCTGAACTTTATCGATAGCGTCGTAAAAAAAAGATGAGCTATTTGGGTTATAGTCGAGCACAGGATCGATCACAACAGCATCTTTGGAGCTCTCATCATAAACAATATATGTGAGAGTAAAGGTATCCTCGTGAAAGTGAGTTTCTATTTTCATAGAGTTATTCCGGTTTCAATTTGTTTTCGACACTCTCAATTTTATCCTGAAGCGTCTGTTCCCTGTCAATTCGCGTCCCCATTCTCAGTGACGAGGTGATTCGTGGCACTCCATCGGCGTGTAAACGCTCATGACAGGCCTTTATAGCGGCCATCACATCATCCCACTCTCCCTCGAGATTGGTGCCATAGCCGTGCATTTTGTATGTGAGACCATATTCTGAAAAGATTCGCTGGCACTCGGCCACCTGTGACGAGACAGAAACTCCAACTCCAAGTGGAACGAGACAGATATCAACCATCACTTTCATTTTTTCTCCTTCATCATTTTTTCAGACTAAGAAGA
>SBGE01000230.1 GCA_006226755.1 Deltaproteobacteria bacterium
TGCCGTTTTTGACTAATTTCAATGAGGGGAAATTCAGAGATCTTGGTGTCGTCGATACTTTCAAACAAGACAACAATATGAGAACACCGGCGAGTATCCTCGTTGACTAATTACCAAGAGTTTTTCTCAAACCATCTTCAATTGAGATCTGCGGCGTAAAGCCCAGATCTCTTGTTGCATTAGTATGATCAAACCAATGGGATTTTGAAAGTTGTAGTGCTACAAAACGTGTCATAGGAGGATGAACATTATAAACACCTACAAGTTTTAAGCTCTTTTCAATGACACTACCGATTTTGAAGGCCTTATTAAAAGAGATCTGCTTAGTAGGACGTGGAGCATTTGCCATATCCAAAATCTTATCTATAAATTCCCACAATACGACAGGTGATTCCTGACCCAAAAAATAGGCTTTTCCATTCACTTCAGGATTTGTCTCTAATTTTTCAAGTGCGTTGAGATGGGCCATGGCGGCGTTTTCAACGTAGATGACATCCACTTTATTTGTGCCGTCACCAACTCTTTTGAGTTTTCCTTTTTTTGCAGCTTCTATAAGCCTTGGAAACAAATTTTGATCCCCTGGCCCATAAATGAGATGAGGACGAAGAGAGAGAATCTTCAGATTTGAATCTGCTTGGTCAAGAATCCATTTCTCTGCAATCGCCTTAGATTTAGCGTACATACTATAAGATTCTTTTGGGTAGGATACAGTTTCGTCGACACCTTCTAAGCTTTCATCACCGAAGACGACACTTGGTGAACTTGTATAGACGATTTTGCTTATCTTTTGTTCTCTACAAAGCTCAACTAGATTTTGAGTTCCCACAACATTGATATTATAAAAATCTTCCCATTTGCCCCACATGGCAACTTTAGAGGCAGTATGGATAACAGCATCGACACCTTCAAGAGAAGGTCTAATGCTTTCTTTGTCCTGAAGATCTCCTTTGAAGGAGATAACTCCAAGCTTGTCGAGATGAGAGTAACTTCCTCTTGATAGGTTATGGACGATATGACCCTTGTCTAATAATTTTTTGGCTATATGAGTACCAAGAAATCCACCAGCACCTGTTACTAATACTTTCACTGGAGTCTCCCGGATCTGGCCATATCTCTAAGTTTGAGTCGGTCTATTTTTATATTATGTCTGCAATCCACTGGAAAATTGTCATCAAAATAAATTTCTTTAATTTTTTTGGTCAACGGATGCGCAGATGCCAGAAGAGTTAATTCTTTTTTTAAAAGAGACTTGTTTAGTCCTTTCTTAGCTTCAATAACTATGGCCGGAGTTTGATTATTATCATCACCAAGACCAATTAGGGCCGATCTTCTTACAAAAGGATGATTATTGAAAATGGCCTCACATTGAACACTGGAGAGTATTTCTTCTGAAAGGGTCACTCGATGGGATTTTCTTCCACAAAACCAGATATTTCCTTCGCTGTCTTTGTAACCGAGGTCACCCATACGATGCCAGACCTCATCACCTTCATAGATTTTTGCTTCACGAGTTTTTACTGGCATTCCGTGATAGGCACGAGTTACCGTCGGGCCTGTTACTATTATTTCACCCATTTGATTTTCAGGAAGAAATTCAATCTCTTCAATAGTGTGAATTTCTTTGTCTGTAATAGGAGCAATTTCTACTCTTACGCCAGGGACGGAGGGACCAACACAAGTTCCTTTTCCTTGTCTGGTTAAATCAACTGGCCCGATTAAAAGATCGGAGCCCGTGATACAACTGACGGGGAGACATTCTGTTGCACCGTAAGGGGTGTAAGTATCTCCATTGGGAAGTATCTGCATAAATTCTTCATGAACTTTTGGAGATACAGGTGCTCCAAACATTACCAAGTATTTTACAGAGGGGAGTTCGATGTTATTCTTCACACAGTAGGCTGAAACTTTAGACCATATGGCTGGGCTTCCTGCTACAAATGTCCCTTCATTATCAATGATATTTTGAACAAGCTTTTTTGGATTGGCCTTTGCCGGTTTGCTTGGATTCATATCTGGAATACAAGAAGTCATTCCCATCGCCAATGTAAATAGCGCGAATAGAGGAAACCCAGGGACATCAACTTCTTCGGCAGTAAGATTGAACATATCCTGTAGAAGCCTGGTTTGCTCAAGAAAAATATTATGTGTGTACTCGACCCCTTTAGGAATTCCAGTACCTCCGCTTGTGAAAAGAATAGCGGCTAGTTCATGCTTATCAAAAGTTGTCTCTGGTATGGTGGCCTTTACTCCAAGGAAAGGCTTAATGCTTTTTGCACCAAACACGTTCCAGTTTCCAACTGAGAATGAATATTTAATTGAGCTGAATGCTTCTTTATTGAATTTTCTTAGAACATGTACGATAGGTTCTGCGATCAAACCTTCAGGTTTTACGTCACTGACGGCTTTGAGTAAATTATCTTTTCCCATGCCTGGGTCTATAAATATAGGGACTGCTCCAATTTTAAACAAAGCAAAGGTCAATACGGGAAAGTCGAGTCCTGGTTTTACGAACATCAGGACCTTTGTACCTCTGGTAATACCGTTATCCATTAAGCCTTTTGCATAGCTATTAGATCTGTCTAGAAATTGTCTGAAAGTGATTGAGTCATAGGTGTATTTACCAAATCTTCTTTTTGGTACACGTACGGCATCTTTATCCGGATGTATTGTGGCCTGCTGTTCAATCAAAGTTGAAATATTCATTTCGCGCCTTTTAGAAAAGTAGAGATCTCTTTCAAGGTCTCTTCTTTTTCATCCTCCAAAAGGTAATGACCGGCATTATTATAAACAACTGTTTTTGCTTCTGGATAAAATTTGGTCCATCTTTCATAAAAATGCATATTGAAACAGAAGTCTTTTGCTCCCCAAAGTATCTGTTTTGGGCAGTCAAGAGTGTTTAGTTTCTTTTCAATTTCAAGCAATGTTGCATAACTTTCATGATCTGGAGACATTGGAATGTCTTGTACAAATTTTGCTGTAGCAATTCTATTTTTGTAATTATTGTAAGGTAGGAGATAGCCTTTCTTAATATCTGATGGCAGTTTTTTCTCAACTGCCATAAACGTTGCCGGCCAGGCAAATCCATTGAAATGTCTGACAAGTCTTTCTCCAATAACAGGTATTTTACAAATGTTTATTCTCGTTGGAATTCTGGCATCTGTGAAGGCCGCAGTGTTGAG
>SBGE01000169.1 GCA_006226755.1 Deltaproteobacteria bacterium
GGGCTCTATGAATGGAATTTTCATGGCCGGAGCTCTCTCTATTCTTCTTTTAATTATTGCTACGGCCGTATTGATTTTTAATCAAAAAATTCTAGCGAAAAATAGCTTTAAAACAGTTTCTGGAAAAACGGCTAGACCAAGCCTCATTGATTTAGGAACGGCAAGAGGACCTCTGTCATTAGGGCTTCTTATTCTCTTTTTTATCTTATTTCTTCTGCCTCTTTTTGGAATAACAGTCACTGCATTGTCAAAAGTTCAAGGTAAATTCGAGTTGAGTAATTTTGGATTTCAAAATTTCAATCGTGTCTTTTTTGAAACTCATGAGACCCCAAGAGCTCTCCTAAACTCATTTAAATTGGGTGTTATGGCAGCAACTGCAACAACTTTCATGGGACTACTACTTGGTTATATCAATAAAAAAACAAAACTCAAGGGACGTTCTTTAATTGAAATTTTAGCTTCTCTTCCCTATTCAACTCCAGGAACTGTACTTGCCTTGGCCTTTATATTGACCTTCAGTTCGAATTTTTTGGGTCTGCCAATAAGTCTCTATAATACAATGGGTATGATCGTAATTGCTTACTTTGCCAAATATCTGAATTTTTCTTTAAGAACTACGAGCGATGGGTTTGGACAAATAGATGACTGTTTAGCAGAAGCAGCAAGAGTATCTGGAGCAAGCTGGTGGATTACCATGAAAACAATTTGGTTCCCACTGATGAAACCTGCTCTCATGGCCTCATGGTTTTTAGTTTTCATGCCAGCGTTTAGTGAATTAACAATGACTATTCTACTTACTGGTCCAGGTCTTGAAACCCTGGGCACTTTGATATTCCAATTACAAGAGTATGGCGATGCAAGTGGTGGTGCAGCTGCCGTTCTCGCCTTACTCACAGTAGTCGCGGTTGGATTTATCAATTACCTGGTAAAATTCATCTCCAAAGGAAAATACGGATTATGAGTACAGTATCTTTTCAAAACATCAAAAAAGCATACGATGACCTGATCATTATCAAAGATTTCAGTCTCAATATTTCAGATGGGGAATTTGTCTCATTCCTTGGACCGTCAGGATGTGGAAAGACGACGTGTTTACGAATGGTCTCAGGACTGGAAACAAATACTGAAGGCAGTATTTCGATCGGAGATGAAGTTGTTTCTGATCCAACTCATAAAATCTTCACTCCTCCTGAAAAGAGACACGTTGGAATGGTATTTCAAAGCTATGCGGTATGGCCTCATATGAACGTATTTGAAAATATCGCTTATCCCCTAAAAGTTCAAAAACATAATAAAACTGAAATTCAAAACAGAGTTCAAGAAATCATAGATATCGTAGAACTCACAGGTCTTGAAAAAAGAATGCCAGACGCTCTTTCAGGTGGTCAGCAACAAAGAGTTGCATTGGCCAGAGGACTTGTGATGAAACCCAAGGTCTTACTTCTAGATGAGCCTCTTTCAAATTTAGATGCCAAACTACGCGAGAAGATGAGATATGACATTAGAAAAATCCAACAAGATTTTGGCATAACTTGTATCTATGTGACCCATGATCAAATTGAGGCCTTTTCCATGAGTGACAAAATAGTCATCATGAATAAAGGAGACATCATCCAAATGGGAAGCCCAATAGAAATTCGAAATAATCCGGCAAATGACTTCGTTGCCGATTTCATCAAAACTCAACATTGATTGTTTCATTCTTCAAGATTTCTTGAAACTAAGGTGATTTTGATCAAAAAAATCACTTAACTCATTGTTTTTACGTCAATAAATTTTCCCCACAATATTGAGTTTGGCTTAAGATTAGAACATGGAAAAGATACTTTTAATCAATCAAAATAAAGATGAAGTAGAAGACCTTAAATCCAAATTCACAGGAATGGATTACAAAGTTTATTCCACAGATAAGTCAACTCGGGCCATGGCAATGGTAGATAACGACAACATTTCTCTCGTCATCATGAGCTATACACAAGAAGATCAAAATCGAGTCAAATTTTTAGAGCATGCAAAAAAACGATATAAAGGAATGAAAATCATTTTGATCTCTGAAATCATGAATGAACAAATACTAAGCGAAGTCAAAGGACTAATAGACTCTGCCCTCATAAAACCTTTTGATGACCAGAAACTATATGAACTGGTAGAGAAAATGATTCCAAAGAAAAAGAAAGAGAGCAGTCTTAACACTCTCGATAAAAAAGTCTTTCAAACAGGCTAGATTAACTTCTTAACGCTTCCAAACTTGGTCTAGGAATATCCAAAGTTGTTGTTGGAAAAGCAAAACTCAAACCTTCAGCATTAAATCTTTCTAGTATGGACAGATTGACATCATTTTGTGTCCCAAGAATATCACCAGATTTCTTGATATAATAGATCAAGAGAATGTTCATTGATGAAGCTCCCCATTCATTGAAGGAGAGAGAAAAGTCATTATCTTCTATAGAATCATGACTTTCAACAATATCTCTTAAGATTTCCTGTGCTTTTTTCATCTTTTCAGGAGTGGTATCGTAAGTTAGACCCAAATTCAAAGTTACCTTTCTGTGCGGTTCTAGAGAAACGTTTTCTACAATCCCATCAGCAAATTTTGCATTAGGGATAGTCACTATTCTTCTTTCCAAAGTTTTAATACGGGTTGAACGTAAACCAATCTCGACTACAGTCCCATCAATTCCATTAACTTTGATTCTATCACCCATCTTAAAGGGTTTATCTACAAAGACAGTTACGCCTCCAAAAAAATTAGAAACTGTATCTTTCGCCGCCATCGCAAGAGCAAGTCCTCCAATCCCCATACCAGCGATCAACGCTCCGACATCAAATCCCGCATTATTTAAGGCGACAACCAAACCAAGCGCCCATACCCCCATATTTGAACTTTTTTTAATGATAGGTATCAACTGATCATCAAAATCACTTTCTGTTCTCTCGGCCAAGGGAATAAGAAAAAGATCTATCGCTGCGGCCAAAACTCGAGCAACAAACCATGTCGCCATTATTGAAATAAAACCAAAAACAATTTTCTCAAGAGCTAAATCAAATGCATCAGGAAACTTAAGACGATCTAATCCAATATGGATCCCCCAGGCCACAACCCCGTAGACAAAAGGTTCATCCAACATATCAATCAAAATATCATCCAGCCGGGTTTTAGTCTTTGAA
>SBGE01000115.1 GCA_006226755.1 Deltaproteobacteria bacterium
TTAAATATACTCCAACTTGTGAAAATAATACGAAAAATCATCAATTCTTTGTCTCAAAAAAAGGATGAAAAAGTGGCTAAGAAAAAAGCAACTAAGAAAGTAGCTAAGAAAGCTACAAAGAAAAAAGTAGCTAAGAAAGCTAAAACAAAAAGAAAGCCAAATGCAGCTTTCATGAAAGCTATGACTCCTTCTGCTGATCTTGCAGCTGTTGTTGGTGGAAAAGCTCTTCCAAGAACTCAAGCTGTTAAGAAAATTTGGGATTACATTAAGAAGAACAAGCTTCAAAACCCAAAAAACAGAAGAAATATCCTTGCTGATGACAAGTTGAAAAAACTTTTTGGTAAGAACGAAATCACAATGTTCGAGCTTGCTAAAATCATCAACAAGCACCTTTCTTAATTTCTAGTTAAATTTAGAGATAAGAGAAGCCCACTTTTATAGTGGGCTTTTTTTTACTTTTTAATGGCGGAATATCTGAGCTTGAGTCCTTGATTGATGACAGGACTAACAACTTTGTCAGCGAAGATTTTTTGACAGTTTGGAGTAGGGTTACCTCTTGGGAATTCTTTTTTTCCTTCCAGGTAATCCAGACAGGTCCTACTATAATGATCCAAATACTCCGGGAAATTGCGGTCTAGTTGGGTCAAAAGAATGCTTTTCTTGTTTTCATCAATCAAATGGAAAAGACGTCCAGGCAAAGGGTCCATATTCTTCATTCGGGCCAGAACTCGTCTTCTATAATTATTGTTTTTTCCAATCTGTTTCAGTTCGTTCCAGGCCAAATTGAATAGCCTTCCAACTTTCGGTTCATCCAAGATGTAGCTGATAAGAAAGACGCTTTTTTCAATATCGATCAAATCGCCTCTAGCTTCAAGAACTTTGAATGATTGTTCTCGATGATAGCTTGAGGAGCCCATCAGAGATTCATCGAACACCGGTCTGATTTGATTCCAGCAGTCCTGGTTCATGAACTCTTCGTTCCAAGTTTTGAATTTAACAGCATCGGTCTCTAGTGCTGCCTGATTGATGAGTCTTTTGACTGTTAGGTCGAGAATTACTGGCTTTTTGCAAAGAAAGGCCGAGATATTCGAATTGAGAACTCGCGAGAGGAATAGTGCCTCTTCTTTCTTATCGAGATTTTTAAACATTCCCAAATACTCAACCGCTTTGTCTGGATCTTTACGAGACGAGGCCCACGCTGTGAGAAGTTCCAATTTGCAGACGGTGTCTTCATTCTTTTTTAAGCATTGAGTGAAGTATCCCGAATGGAACCCCTCTCTTTTAATTTGGAAAAATTCATCTTCTGTAAGTGTGGGCCATAGGTTGATTTTCTCAATAAACTGGAAGTTTTCTCGATTGAAGAGTCTTCCTTCAATCATTTTACTAGTGAAGACTACTGCCATGTGCTGAGTCATCTTTTTCCAGTGATCATTTCGCTCAGATGGACGAATATCATGGGCATGCTCAAGGTATTCTTTGGCATTTCTATTTTGCTCAAGAACTTCGAGATCTTTTATAGTGTAGTATCCGGCCCGAAGAGGTCCTGCGGAGATGATCATCGTGATCAGGGAAATAATTCCAACCATCCTGGATTTATTATTCATACATTCATTATAGGAAAGACTGAGGATGAAAGTCAAAAAGCAACAAGAGAGAGACTGAAACAGTCGGCTAAACGGCTTTCTTCAAAAGCTCAAGTTGTTTGGCCGGATTTCCTTCGGTAAAGATTGAACTCATCCTTTTGAAAATATCAGGGAGGGCCTCTTTTTTGAATTTCTCTCTGTAAAGTTCAATCACAAATTGATGGGCAACAGAAAAACAACTTGTCATAGGAGAGAGTTGAGGAAACTTGAAGTTGTGATAGCCCTCAATGATGTTGATGACATCCAATGAAACAGTTGGAACCTTTTTTAGTTTTTCTGCCAATCTTTGATTCACTTTTACTTG
The DNA here is from genome assembly GCA_006226755.1 of Deltaproteobacteria bacterium. GTDB lineage: Bacteria > Bdellovibrionota > Bacteriovoracia > Bacteriovoracales > Bacteriovoracaceae > M0603. Next base: position 1,948 of record SBGE01000115.1, read on the forward strand.
AAAGTCATTGAGTCCATCATTGAAGTCCTGTCTGAGAAGATTGTCATCAAGACCGAGATTCAATTGATCTTCGTCTCCCAATTCATGAAGTATACTTGCCAAACACAGCTTCTCTTTGTTGGGGGTTGTTCCCCATTCATTTTGTGAGGCAATGAGACAGCTTATAAGAGCTGTTAGGTAGGAGTGGTCATAGAGAAAGCGTTTAGTATTTGTCGTGAATTTACCAATGATTTTACTAAAAGCATGTTCCCCATTATTTAAATCGGAGACAATTTGAGTCGAGATATTATTAATTTGCTTGGTTTGTTTTTCATCCATACCAAGTTCTTCCATCATCTCGTTCATTCCGTCGTGCTGAGGTAGGGCAATGCGTTTTCCTTTGACCAGGATTTCTTTGGCATTACTGTGAAAGTCAAAAAGAGCATCTTGATAAGTCTTGAAATCTTCAGCTGTAAGATAGAATTCAAAGATTTTTTTCGAAACATATTTTTCGATGAATGAACTTCCAAGTTCATCGTTTTGATTGAGAATTTTGACGACCTTATTGTCAGATAACTTGAGATAAAGATCACATGGAGAGTTTTCAAATTTGTTGAAAAAAATAGTTCTGACAGCAGTGTAGCCATTTGAAGACATAATTATCCTTTTTTAAGAGCTATAGATTATCACAAAATGTGTTTTGAAAATCCGGCATAGAGTCATCAAACTCTTTAAATTTTAGTTTGTATTTACAAGTACTTGTAGCGCTTAAAACCGGGTTTTCTGATGGTCTAAAAGTCACTTTTGGGGTAATCATGTCATCTGTAATTTCAATTAAATAGGGGCAAATAGCTATGTTAACGCATGAGCCAAATTCTAAGAATTCAAAAAAGCATCCTGCTTTGGCCTTACCTGAAATCAAAACACTTCCTTTTACTGATATTCCTTGGAATGTTTCCTACTACCAAGAGTATGAAAATGTATTTCTTGATAATACAGGTAAGCTTGATGTTGTTATTCAAGAAAACCTTTCGCCATATCTTCATGAATCAAACACATATCGTCTTCAGGTTCACTTAAAAGGTACTCCTTTTCTAGCTTCATTTTTCCCAGAGGAGAATCTGGTTCGAATGAGTACACCTCGTTTGAATCAAGAATTATTCATCATCAAGTCGATGGAGAAATTTTCTTTATCAAAAGAAATCAATCAAGAAGAAGCTTCAAAATATGAAGACTTCAGAAAATACACAGAATCCATTATTGCTCTGGACCCGACAACATTTCCCTCTGTTATCGATCTTGTTTCAAAGAAAGAAGATTTACCTCATCCGTTCAAAGATAAAATTTTTGAAGAATCGAAGACAAGAACTGGTGAAATAACAAATCAATTGTTGTTAAAACTCAATCAGTACAGTCCAAGCTTTTTTGAGAAAATTTCAGACTTTGCTCTGGGATTGACTGCTCAATACGCACTACTTCGAATTCACCTTTTGAAGTTTTTGGCCATTTTGCCTTCACTAGATCACGATAAGAGAGGTCTTGAGGTCAAACGAATTCTTCTTGAATCTCTTAGACGACTCTTGGTCGATACATCCAAGGCGAGGATTATGGGTAAAAAAGGACAAAACCGTCCTTTACCTGGATCATATGTACTTCTTTTTAGACTCACATACGTTATAGCTGGAGTATTTCCTGCAGGACCACTGGCCTTCATCGTCAGGCAATCTGTTCGATTTATGGCCAAAAGGTTTATTGCCGGTGAAACGATTGAGTCCGCAACCACTGCTCTTAAAGACCTTGCCTCAACTGGAAGAGATGTCACTCTCGATCAATTAGGGGAGTTGGTAGTTTCTGAAAAAGAAGCTGATCACTATTGCAATGAAGTTATTAAACTGATTCGTGGCTTTTCTCTTCACGTAAGAAAAGGAGAAAGAAATGCATCAGGAATTAACAGAGCTCATGTTTCCATCAAAGTCTCTGCATTGTGTTCTGATTTCAAACCTCATGCCTTTGACTATACTTACAAACTAGTATCTCCTCGATTGATCAAAATTCTCAAAGAGGCCAAAGAGCATGATGTCTTTATTAACATCGATGCTGAACATTACGATTACAGGGATATTGTTTTTAAAGTCTATAAAAAAGTTCTTCTTGAAACTGAAGAGCTTAAAGACTTCAAAGCAACAGGTATTGTTCTTCAGGCATACCTTAGAGACGGTGCGACTCACTTGTCAGAAATCGTCGAATTAGCCAAAGAACGCGGTATTGTGATGCCAATCCGAATAGTGAAAGGGGCGTACTGGGATGCTGAAACCGTAGAAGCGGATGCTCATAGCTTCGATGCTCCTGAATTTTTGAATAAAGAAGAAACCGACATTCACTTTAGACAATTAACTGTAAAAATTATGGAAAACTGGCCACACGTCCAGTTATGTCTTGCCTCTCATAATTTCAGTGATCATGCCTTTGCTGAGGCCATCAGAGAACTTAAGTTTAAAGACCTTCCGGTCATCGAACACCAATGTCTTCATATGACTTACGAAGCTCTTTCTACGGCGATGGCCAAAATGGGATGGGTCGTTCGAAACTATGTACCAATTGGAAGTTTGATTGTTGGGATGGCGTATCTTGTTAGAAGAATCATGGAGAACTCATCTCAAGTGGGTGTCTTGACCATCATGAGATCGCACAAAAAACAAGTATCCATGAAAGACCCACAAGAAGTACACCTGGAAAAGATCAAGGATATTTCCAGAACATTGGATAAAACACAATTATCCATGACTGACGCTTTCTTTAACCTTTCTCCTTTGAGACTTTATCTCGATCGAGAGAGAGTATGGATGGAAAAATCACTGAACGATTTCAAAACATCTCATCTCGGGATGACTTATAACAATAGTTTTAATCCTTCAGGAGTTGAACAGAAGATTGTTTCGAGCTCTAATCCAGATCTTGAAGTCGGAAAAATTACTTTTTCCACTAAACAAGATGTCGAAAGAGCAATTTCCACACTGTCTGAAAGTTATCAGTCTGGAGAATGGGCCCAATGTCATTGGGCACGTCGATCGATCATTCTTACAAAAGCCGCTAACTTGATGACAGCTCAAAGGAATGATCTTTCTTCTTTGATTGTTCTTGAGGCCGGAAAAACTGTTCCAGAGGCCCTTGCTGATGTTGATGAAGCTGTTGATTTTCTCAACTTCTACGCTAGAGAAGAGGCCCGCTTCAAACATGATAATCCAGATTCGATTTCTCGAGGAGTCGTTGGAGTCATTGCCCCATGGAACTTTCCATTGGCGATTCCTTGTGGAATGGCCGTTGCAGCATTGGTTGCAGGTAATACCGTTATTTTGAAATCAGCAGAGCAAACCCCATTAATTGCTCAAAAACTTGTAGATATTCTTTATGAAGCAGGAGTTCCTGAAAATGTCCTGATACATCTACCAGGAACTGGAGAAGAGGTAGGGCAAGCACTAGTTGATAGCAATAAAATCGCCCAAATCGTTTTCACTGGTTCTAAACCTGTAGGCATGATGATTGCTCATCATGCAGGAAAGAAGATGGTGGAGAACAAACTCTATAACCAGACGTTTCCTACCAAAATCATAACTGAGATGGGAGGGAAGAACGCTGTTATCGTTACGGCCAATGCTGAACTTGATGAAACTGTCGCGGGAATTCTCTATTCATCGTTTGGACATGCAGGACAAAAATGTTCAGCTGCAAGTAGGGTTCTCGTCGATAATTCGGTTAAGCACAAGCTTATTGAACGTTTAAAAGAAGCAGTTCGAGATATGGAAGTTTCAGAAGCATGGAATTTCTCAACGACTGTAAACCCTTTGATCTCATTAGAGGATAGGGACAGAATTCGAAGGCAAGTCAAAGAAGCCTCTGAAGAAGTTTCTCACTATGGCGGACAAGTCATCATCGATCGTTCAAATGAAAATCTTCCTGGGTTTTGTGTTGGACCAACTTTGATTGAACTTCCTAAATCCCGTGCTCTCGATCAGAAAAGTTTTGCAGTTAGAGAACTCTTCGGACCAGTTGTTCACATCATTGGATTTGATTCACTTGACGAGGCCCTTAGGCTATATAACGGAACTGAGTACGCTTTGACCGGTGGTGTATTCAGCCAGTCTCAAGACGATATCGATTATCTGACTCAACGAATGGAATCTGGAAATATTTATGTAAACAGATCGATAACTGGAGCACGAGTTGCTATCGAACCATTTGGTGGATTCAAACTTTCAGGAACCGGACCTAAGGCAGGTGGCAAGGCCTATCTTGGAACTTTTCACGTCATACCTTTTGATGAATATGTTCCAGGCGGGATAAAGGCCCCGGTTGAAGAAGAAGGTTCAGACTACGAATTCGACTTGGCCCGTCCATCTGGATTGACTCCTGAAATGCGAATGGAACGAATCACAAAGGGCCTACAAATCTTTATCAATCAGTTTGAGGTTCTTTATCAAGGAATCTATGTTGAAAATAAAGACCATTTGAAAAAGTTCAAACGTTGGTTGGAAAAACACCTCGTTACTTTTCAAGAAAAACCACACGACAATAGAGTAATTCCTGGGCAGATTTCGGTTAATGATTTTAATATTCCTCGAGAGCACACCATTGTTGTTTGCTACGAGAAAAGACCTTATTTCAATATTCTTCTCCAGACTTTCTCAGCTTTGGCGATGGGAAGTGGTGTAACTGTTCTTTGTCGAAATACTGAAACCTATGAATGGTGGGGACAATTGAGAATTATTCTTAGCCGAGCTGGGTTTAGTCGTGAGAATTTTGACGTTTATATGCCTAGCCAGAAGCAACTGGCCAAGGCCCTCGAGAATTCATTAGTCAGTACCATTTTAGTTGATGGTGACGCTTCCAAAGTAAAACACATTCTGGATCTGGTCTACACTGGTAACTACAATGAATCGAGAATGAAGCTCGTTGTTTCTCCTCACGATTCACCAAATCCTGAAGACTTCAAACAAATGCTAGCTAATTTTGCATGGGTCAGATCCTTTGCCGTCAATACAATGAGGCATGGAGCACCATTGGATCTTGGACTATGATTAAAAGTCTTGGCGTTTTAGGTTGTGGAAATATGGCCAGTGCTCTGGTCAAAGGAATATGGAATCAGAAAAAAGAACTTTCTGTTTCATGCTTCACACCTTCAAAAACCAGGGCCGAATTACTGGCAAAAGATGTTCAGGGGAAAGTCCTGGATTCACTAGCTGAGTTACCATCTCACGATGTTTGGATGATTGGTTGTAAACCTCAACAATTTGAAGAATTGGCCAAAGAAATAAAGGGCAAACTTTCTCCTGATTCTATTGTTATTTCCATAATGGCCGGTATTCCAACTTCTAAAATCGCGGATAGGCTAAGCATCGAAAAAGTTGTTCGTGTCATGCCTAATACCCCAACTTTGGTAGGAGAGGGGATCTCCCTTCTCTATATGTCCAAGAGTTTAGATCAAGAAGAGGCCAAGCAAATAAAATCAATGATGGATGCTTCCTCTTCAGTTTATGAATTCAGCGATGAAGAAATGATTGATAAACTTTCTGGTTTTACGGCCAGTGGACCGGCCTATGTCTTTGAATGGACACGTATTTTTGCCAACAAAGCAATGGACTACGGAGTAGAAGAGCAAATGGCCTATCAAATGGCCAAAGAACTCCTATTTGGTTCATCCAAAATGATGATGGATTCACCTCATTCTCCAGAGGATTTACGTGAGCAAGTCACCAGTAAAAAAGGTATTACCTACGAAGCATTGAAAATTTTTGAGAAAGATGGTCTGGAAAAAATGACATTTTCTGCAATTGAGGCCGCCTACAAACGTGCTAAGGAACTTGCAGAGTGATATAATATAAAAAAGGATTTTTATATGATCAAACATGTCACAAAAACACTCGGCGATTTTATTCCCCAACATATTAAAGACACGGCCCTTATTCGAATTTTTGGATTCACTAAGATTCCACTTCTTTGGTACATCAAGCCCGTCGTCAGATTTATGGATGAAGAGAAATGTGTGATCGTCATCCCTTTAAACAGAAGAACCAAAAACCATCTTAATAGTATGTACTTTGGAGTTTTGGCCGCTGGTGCTGATTGTGCTGGTGGACTCTTCGCCATGAAACATATTCTTAACTCTGGAAAGAAAGTCTCTCTTTCCTTTAAAGATTTTCATGCGGAATTTCTCAAGCGTGCAGAAGGGGATACTTACTTCACATGCACCCAAGGTCTTGAAGTCAGTCAATTTGTTGATCGTGTTATCGAGTCGGGAGAACGTGATAATATGCCTCTAGAAATCATCGCGACTTGTCCTGATAAACTCGGAGATGAACCAGTTGCTAAATTTACATTGACGTTATCACTTAAAAGAAAAGACTGAAAAAAAAGAAGGCCTGCTACCGATATTCAGGGACGGGAGAATTGAACACACACGGTGGCAGCAGGCCCTATATTTATCTTTGGTTATTGCACTCACCCATATGAACGAAGCTGGCTTTTGCAGCTTTCATTTCACAAAGGTTACCAAAGGTTCTTTGCTCAGGCATAACCTGAATGCAGGCAGTTCCAGGCGCACAGTTTGGCATTGATGGTTGAGCACAAACAGGCATCCAAATTTCAGGACAGAAGATGATCTCATCTTTGATTTCAGCTTGAAGAGTGTCGTCTAGACATTCAACCATCTCAAGCAAAGTATAAGTTCCAACTGGAACAATGTTGTTAACGACAACATAACGTCCGTAAGTACACCCTTGTCCATAAGGTGTGTGAACATTAGAAAGTTGAAGAGTACCTTCGTCTGTTTCAACAAACATTTTTAGTGGTTGTCCTGCCACTTCCTCAACTCTAAGTGTTCCTTCTACTTCAAAGGCCACTGAAGCATGTCCGATTCCAGACCAAAGTCCAATGATGAAAATTAATAGAATTATCTTTTGCATATAAACCCCTCAATCAGTTTGTTTCAAATTCTGAGGGGGTTATATGTTAAAAGTTCACTCAAAAAAAATTATGTTTTCTAATTCGAGGTCATAAGCTACACTTATGATGTGGAGAGTAATATCATCATGATATTAAGATAAGGTGTTGAAATTATGTTGATTGATCAGTTAAATCTCAATCTCATCAGGATTTTCGAAGTTGTTTACCGTACCAAGAGCATGACTAAGGCCGCGGCCGAGCTTTATATGACTCAGTCTGGAGTCAGTCAAAACATCAAAAATCTTGAAGAAATTATTGATGTGGTTCTGTTTGATCGTATTAAGCAGCGAACAGTTCCCACCCAAAAGGCCCATGAACTCTATAATTCAGTGGCCAAGCATTTATATGGGATTGAAGAAGGTCTTGTTGAATTAAAAGAAGAGGAGAGAACCCTTAAAGGAAATATCTCCATTGGTCTTCCTATTGAGTATGGGAACAACGTGATTCTTCCACTTTTAACCAAATGGGGAAAGGGTCATCCTGGAATCAATTTCAAAATTAGATACGGTCATGCAACTGCTGTTAATCAGGCTCTTTTAGAAGGTGAACTTGATCTCGCGATTGTAGATGCCTTCGGTATGGACAAACAAATTCAACTAACAAAAATTGGTCAAGAAATCCTCTCTCTTTGTTCGTCTAAAAGTTATGTCAATAAAATTGGACCTGTTAAAAACAATATGAAATTTTTTGAGAAGCTTGAGTATATCGACTACGTTGAAGATGCTCCGATTCTTAAACAATGGTTTCGTCACCATTTTGGAGTCCCTAGTTTTACTCCCCATATTCGCGCCAGTCTTATGAATGTGCAGGGAATGAGTAAGATGATTGTCGAAGGATTAGGAGTTGGAATTCTGCCCAATCACGTGGTTGAAAAACTTGTAAACCAGGGCGAGAAAATTCATCTTTTCGAGGGTTCTAACAAACCTCTTAATAACACTATTTCACTGGCCACATTAAAGGGGAGAACGGGATCTCCAGTACTCAATGAGACTATCAAATATCTGGTAAATTCTTTGAATTAAGCGGGATTGTTTGAATCAATATAGAAGCATTCTATTTCAAATGACTTTTGAACTTGCTCCATGAGTGCTTGAATACCAAATTGCTCAGTGGCGTGATGTCCACCGGCCAACATGTGAATACCGGCCTCTCTACTTTCATGCCAATCATGCTCGCTCATCTCTCCAGTGATATAGGCATCTAATCCATCTTTCATGGCACAGACCCATTCACTATTAGCTCCGCCGGTGATGATTCCTATGGATTTGATGAGTTGATTTTCATCAGGAGAGGCGAGAAGTGCTTTTCTTCCGGTGATCTTTTCAAGCTTTTCCTTTAATTCAGACGCTTTTAGAGGAGTATCTAATGTTCCTTTTCTTCCTGTTGGAGAACCTTTGTAATCACCAAAAGGAAGGTGGCTGCTGATTCCAAGCTTTGAGGCCAAGGTAGCGGCATTTCCGACTTCCGCGTGAGCGTCTAGTGGTAGGTGATATCCAAAAAGATTGATTTCATTTCTAACTAAAGGAAATACTCTTTTTGAAAAAGGACCAGTCAGCGCTCTTGTTCCATGGAATCTCCAGAAGAGACCATGGTGAACAATGAGAGCGTCGGCCTTTTGTTCTACAGCTTTTGTTGCAGACTCAATTGTTGCCGATACGGCAAAGGCAATTCTTTTGATTTCACTACGGCCTTCAATTTGAAGTCCGTTGGGGCCATAATCAGTAAACTCCTCTGGGACGAGGAGTTGGTTTAAGTAATCATGGAGTTCTTTTCTTGTCGTTTTCATGACAGTGGAGTGGGCTCCGGACTGTGTGATTCTCCTGCTCGCCTGAGCGTTTTCTTGAGCCTTTCAACTGTTTGATGGAGCTCTTCATGAAAAGGTGCCAAGGTAAGGGCCTTTGAAAATTCATCGAGTGCTTTTTCAAAATTCTTTTTTGACATCCACGCACGACCACTATTGATATAAGGATACTCTCTGTTTTGATAATTCACAGCTTTCTTCGCAAGGCTAAACCACTTAAGAGATTCATCTATTTCACCTTGGGACAGTAAGTATGTTCCAAGATCATTATATGGAGGACCATAGTCTGGATCTTTTTGGATGGCCTTGAGGCACAGACTTTTCGCCTTCTCATAGTTTTGTCCCATGGAGTGAACCCAGGCCAAAAGTGTTAGAACTTCTGCAGTCTCTTTGTAATTAAGGGCCTTGGTGAAACTTTCCATGGCCTTGTCGAGATCTTTTTTGAAGACGTTCTCATGTCCTTCGTGAATCAGAGATTCATATTTTTTATTTCTTTGATTTTCTAGATTGGTTACACATGAAGCATTGGAAGAAATAATATCCATTACTGCTTGTTTATTGAGAAAGAAAGAAGGTACTGACTCATCTTCTTCCCAGTCTTCGTCTTGATAGCTACTTAAATGTTCTTCAAGAGAGTCGTCGTGTTCATAATGAATTTCAATCAAATTGACTCTTGGATATTGAATCTCTAAGTCTGCGTTCTTTTCGATATAATCATGAAATTCATGAGCATAAGAATAGAGGAGGTTGATAAATTTAACTGTGGTATCAACCATCACTTCTGAATTAAAACCAATTTTTAAAGTCGATTCCAGAAGAGACTTGGCATTTTGGGTGTCTTTTCTGACTTCTCTCAGATCGTCACTGACCTCTTCTTCATTTTCAAATTTTGTTCTTAGAATTTCGTCTTGAAGAAATGAGCGCAGATCAAAGGCCATCTCTTTTCCAAGCCTTCTGCATTGCTGACCATGGGCCAAGTTTGTGACATGCAGGAGGGCATGAAAGATTCTATCGATATAAGCAGAAGCGGAATAGAGCTCTGCTAGTAAGATATTCGTCGTCGTTCGTTCCATAAGTCCCTGGAAATATTGTTTAAATTAATCCTAACTTTTTTGACTGACTGTGGCTAATCGCACTTTGTCATCAGGCCATACATAAAAGAAATAAAGCAGCTAAAGATAAGGCCTTAAGACCTTTAAGCGCATTTTCTCTCCATCCTGTGAGAACTTGAGCTTTGATTTGGGCAGTTTGGATTGTCGTCCGTGATCTCATTTCGATCTCCTTTATAAGGGGGTAGACCTTGGGTCTAACTTATTAGTTACAAAGGACGTGCCAATTCTATTTATTTTAAGTGATTGAATTTACGTAAGAGAAAAGGAGACTGGTGCAAGAGGCACCACTTGGTGTGGTGCCATTTAATCTGAATTATTTTACGGATTTATGACCTTCAGTATTGATCAACCATCGATGAAACTTTGTGTATTTTTTAGATACCACTTCAAGTCTGGCCGGATAGAGAGGACAAGAAAAACTTCTCTCTTCCTTAGTTTCAAGTTCTCTGATGTAGGACTTCACAGAGTCAGTCATTTTCTTGGTTCTGAATTTTGAACAGTTGATTCCTTCGTCCCAAGCGTGATCAACGTAAAGCGCCCAGTCGACGTCTTTTACTTTGACCCATTTATTGTCTTCGCAAGTTACGTAAGGACCTGGATTATATTCTTCTGAATCTCCAAGGATATCGATATTTTTCGCCAGAACGTGATTCCAAAATCTCATGCCATTGAAGTTGGCCACCATGTCAGCATAAGACATCACACCTGTGGTCATCGCTCCCATGTATCCTGTCTCAGCTTTCCAACCGATCATAAGAGCGTCTTCAATTTTATTTCCCTTAAGGTAGAACTTGTTGAAATACATGTATCCACTTCCAAGGAAGTGCTCAAACTTGTCTGTACCAACCAAGTGATCACCCATCTTCATTAGCTTTCCAGAAGGGTCATTGATTCTGGCCACAAAACCAGGAATTAAAGCTTGGTACCATTTGAAGTCGCGGTAGATTGAATCGCGAACTCCTACGACAATTTTTTCGATTTCGTCAGACTCCAACAACCATGGGTTGAGTTTTCCAAGGATGTGGTTTCTAAAATATTTTCTCATGGATTTGTAGAGAACTTTTTCAGAACAACCTTTGTTTTCAGAGTTGGCCAGATCGAGGGCCTCTTGCATGAACTCATTTGTTTTTTTGTTCATCGGCTCCATTGAATCAGCAATAGGGGTGTAGCGTTTGTGAAAGCTATCTACTTCACTTGCCTGTCCATTTGACCAAAGCGCCATAAGGCTTAGCATTCCGATGAGTCCAAGAAACTTGACCATAATTACCTTCCGAAAAATTTAACTTAAAGATGGCGCCATTTTAGCGGCCCTAGACAACTAAGGGTGAAATATCAAACACTTGTGAATTTTTTACAGACTGAATTGAAACAAAAAAGCCCCCGGTTTCGGGGGCTTAGCAGGTATTAAATTTTAGATTTTGATTATTTTACATCTTCATATTCTAGAAGTTGTTTCTTCTCAGTAACCACTGAGTATCTCTTGGAGATCATCTGGAAGAGACTTCCACCTTTCGCTCCAATTGAAGCTGGGTTTCTGAAGCCATCCATAGTTCCACCTTTTCCACCTTTCTTTCCAAGTAGGCTAGCAAATGGGTTGTCTGACTTTTTCTTCGCACTACTACTTCCTCTTCCTGATCCAGAGAAAGAAAGTCCACCAGCACCACCACGGTATCTAACTTTACTGGCAGAGTAAGCGCTTCTGGCACCACCGGCACCACCGCCACCTCTAACTCCACCACCACTTGGAGGAGCTGCACCACCGGCACCACCGCCACCGCCGCCACCGGCTTCAGCAGGGTTTCCACCTTTTTTCACTCCGGCCTTTCCGGCAATACCGTCAAGTCCGCCACCTTTATTGACAGAAGCAATACCTCTACCCATTTTGGATTTCACATCACCTCTATTCGTGTTGCTTGATGAAGCAGATGAATCTCCACTTCCATCTCCATCGTCAGAGATCTGACCTGGAGTTGTCGCTCTACTTGCTCCATTAAAGTTGAAGCTTGAACCTGCATAACCAACACCTCTGGTGTTTTCAAGTTGAAGACATTCCGCCGAAGTAGGGTCCGCCTGACAAGCAGTCACTTTAGCATCTTCTTCTTGGAACATTGGCATTTCGCCTGGATCAAATTGTTTAATACCATCGGCTGCATCGGCAATTCGATCAGCTTGGTTATCCAAGATCTGACCTTTCGCCACGTTCGCGGCCATATCAACTCCGGCCTGAATCATCGCCATGTTAGCTTGTTCGATGGCCTTTGAGTTCATGATGACGTTTGTTCCATCATAGATGGCGGCATCACAAACAGAATTTGGATGAGAATATTTATTATCACTCGGTCCATTTCCTGCATCAGCAGGCTTGTAATTCCAATCAAGACTGCTTATATCTGCAGCAGGGAGTTTGTTATTAAATTCTTCTGGAGTCCCTGGAGCTTCTCCATTTGGGAAGGCTTCCTTTAAACTTCCTGGAAGTGTAACGGTCAATACTTGTGTTGTCGCAGCGTCGGTAACAGAAGTTGAACCTGGCTGAAATGAAATGTCAGCAAAGTTTGCTCCTCCAACCGCGGTCTCAGCATACTTTTTAAACGCGCCGACATAATGGTTATATTGCTTTCTTAGTAAGCCGACACTCTTCATAAGGGTGTCTGAAGAAGTACATTGTCCATAAATTTGGTCTTTCGTTGGCATAGCTTCTTTTGCGGCCATTAAAGCTGCGAGTTTTGCTCCGTGAAATGCTGCTCTTTGGTTGGCAATTTGTGCTTGCTTTCGAACCATCGTTTCTTGTGACTTCAATGCTTTTGTAGGATCTTTACCACCATCGGCCATGAGGTCAGTTTGGGTATCAAGTTCTTTATCCATGTAGTCTAGTTTTTGTGCTTCTTGAGTCACAACTTGACCTATAGCTGCAGCGTTGTAAGTTGTAACAAGTGTTTTACAAGCACTCCAATCTTGAGTTTCAGGACCTGAAGCTTTACATGTGATTTTACCATCCATCGACTTTTGTTCCATTTTATTGTCTTTGGCTTTCTTTAGTTCTTCATCGGAATAGTTGTCACTGTCATCAGTTACAACGAGGAGCCCTACACATGCATTAAGAAGAGCGTAATGATCTCGTCCTTTATTGATTGCAGTTTGTACTGCTGTTGCGATATTGGCGTTTACATTGTGATCAACCGGCTTTCCAACATGTTTTTGTACTTCTGCCTCAACAAGTGCTTGTTGTGCTTTAAAAATTTCTTCCCATGACTTTGTAAAAATTGAATTTTCTTTTGTTTCTTGTGCTTTTCCAACATTGTCATGCCAGTTTTTACTCGTCGTAACCATTCTTTGACACTCTTGGTATTTATCTGTTCCACTCATGACACCTTTCTCTTCTTTTTTACGAGTAGGAGAGTCAGCATCAGCTTTGATAATGTCAGGAATATTTAGTTCTGGTTTTGTTACAACTCTATTTGCACCATTTCCTCCATTAGAGCCATCACTACTATTAGTTCCGTCTCCACTGTTGGTTCCATCTCCACTGTTGGTTCCATCTCCACTGTTGGTTCCATCTCCACTGTTGGTTCCTCCTCCAGCGGCAGCTGTAACAACATCACAACCTTGGAGAGGACTATCTCCTTCACATTTGGCACAATACGGTGGTTTATTAGTTCCTGAACAACGTCCAGCAACTGGGTTAAGAAGAACTGTGTCATCATAAGTACAGGTTTGCTCAGTGTATACTCTTGGAGCATTTGCGCCACAAATAAACTTTCCACTACTTGGATCGTATCCAATTCCTTCAGGAAGGGGAGGATTAATTGTTCCATCATCTTCAACTGAATAGTGCTTGTTACCAAATGTGATTGTATTTCCACCTGGAGCGAGTTCTCCATTTCTTGGAGCTGGAAGAGGAACTCCACCCGCTGTAATGTTCTCTTCTAATCTGTTTTCATCTGTACAACCTACTAGGACGACAGGAGCATTACTTCCACAATCAAATGACCCATCTCTATTCATTCTCACACCAGTAGGAAGGCTAGGAGTAACAGATCCATCATTCGCTAAAGTATATTCAGTATTTCCAAAAGTCCCCTTAACCACGGCCTGATTTCCACCACCAAATATATTGGATCCAGTATTACCGCTACCTAAAAGATTGGTAGATGTAATTCCAGGATTTACCCAAAAATCGTTGGCCTGAACTATTGGTATAGAACCCAATAGTCCAAGGGTAAAAAGTAGACGAAGAGTTTTTCCAATTTGCATTTTCATAATCTTTCCCCAGAGAGGTAATGCTGTATGTCAATTATACGGTTGTTTATCGGATACCTGAGCAAATAACTTTAGTTAGGGTGGGAAATAAGACATATTTGGGAGATCGAATGCGTAAGTGTTTGAATATATTGAACTTAGGGAAGTAGTTTTGACTCAAAAATAACCATTTCGAATGCCTTCGTTTTGTGGCAATGTGATAGGAAATCAACAAGTTAGGGAGAGCTCAAATGCGCTTATTTGAATACCACAAAGAAATCCTCGAACACCACCTCGACACCTTTGGACACGTCAATAATGCAGTATATTTGCAGCTTTACGAAGAGGCTCGGTGGGACTTCATTACAAAAAATGGATATGGGCTTGACCGGATTGTGAAAGAAAAGGTGGGGCCAGTGGTTCTTGAGGTCCATGTGACGTTTAAAAGAGAAATTGGAAATAGAGAAAAGATCACGATTACCAGCCAGTTTCATGAGATGAAAAACTCACTAGTAATGGTTCTCAAGCAACAGATGATTAAAGCTGATGGCGTCGTGGCCTCAGAAGCTGAGTTTCACATAGGTGTATTTGACACTGCCAAAAGAAAACTAATTACTCCTCCTGAAGTTTGGATGCAGGCCATTCAATAGAAATCCTTTAAGAGTTTCGCTATAATATTCAGTATCAACAACCAAGGATGGTCATCTTGAAAAGAATCATTTTCTTTATTCTCATGACTTTGTTTTTCTCCTCATGTGGACCCTCTATTCAAAATGTGAATTACCGAGGTCAGAATTATTTTGGGCAGTCTGAATCTGGAGTTCCTAATGGATTTGGAATTCTTCAGAATGGCTCATATTTAATGGTTGGTAAATTTTTGAATGGAAAAGGAGAAGGGTGGTTTAAAATCATTTCACCTGAGGGTGCAATTTCATTCAAATATTTTGAAAATGGTAGATTGAAGTCGAGTGTTAAAGATTTAAGTATTAGTTCAGATTTTGTCTCTACAGGATATCCCGATAATCTAGGAAGTTCTAAAAAAGCTTTC
>SBGE01000009.1 GCA_006226755.1 Deltaproteobacteria bacterium
CATCCTCACATATCACCTCTTCCACAATCAACTTCAGGAAGTTGTTTAGGTTCTTTATGGAAATCTCCAAGTATTGATGATTTTTGCCAAATATCAAAATTTGATGGAACTAACTTGGTTTGTCCCATTTCTTCTACTTCTTTCAGGTCAAAATCTAGTGCAATTTGTAGATTTGGTTTTCCAGCAGGTCTTTTACATTTAATGCCATTTCTATCACAAGCCTTGTCAACGTAGACAGGCCAATTTGAATAGCTCAATAGGTTGTGGAATTTGGCAATAGCTCTCGTTACAGATGTTATACCGTCATTACCTGCAAGTGACATTGAACCAAGCATGTCAGCAATTCTATTCAGAGAGTTAGAAGTGCCTGGAGAAATACTTGGCAAGCTCGCTGACATAACAGCAGCTGAAAGATCTGGAATCGATGGAAGAATACTTTGATACTCTTTTTGTAGAAACTGATAATCCATTTTTGGATCTCTGAACTTTGCGATAACCCGATATCTTCGTTCACCTTCAAGTTCATCATCATCAAGAATGATCTTTCTTCCAGGGATAATACCTTGCCAATTCCCTTGAGCGACTCCACCACTGTACCAAGAGGTTATATACCGTGGTTTCTTAAGTTCGTTGTCTTCTTTATCGTTGGCTTTAAAGTTATCATTATCTGATCCAAAGTCATCGAAATCATCAAAAAAGTCGTCGTCATCATCACTTGAAACAACAGGTTTTGGGGGGATCTCATAAAGTTCAAGTTCCGCGGCAATAGGGGAGCTGTAATGACAAGGAGATGAACAAACACCTTTAGAACATTTAGATTCGCATCTGTTATCGACAGCGAATGGGGCTTGAAAGTCTAACGTATTTCCATTTAGGGAGATATTAATTTTTCCAAAATGAACGTCAGGAATGTTCCACTTCCCTGGAAATAGAGGAAGGTTACGACCTAGGTCTTCAGATGATAAGACAAGTTTTGTATCTGGGTTATTACTGATTCTTATAGGAATACTTGAGATCGTTTTCATGTTGGCCCCAGAGCCATCACTAGAGTCAGTAACGTTGAAAGAAATCTGAGCGACAAAATCAGTAGGGTCAAGTTTGTTTTGTTCAAAGAATTCTCTTTTGAGGCATTCATTCTTGTGCTTGATTTCGAATAAGAAAGCAGACTGAGGCTGTATTCCAAAATAACAAACTCCCCCTGACAAGTTATTTCCTTCCATCTTGCAGTATGTTTGCTCGTCAAAGCTTAGAGGAGTGCCTCCAACATCTTTAACTGTTATTTCAAAACACTTGGTTAGTTGTTTAAGTTTCTTTTTGAAATTACTTTGGATTTCTTCGACAGTTTGAGGCTTTTTAAATGGTGAACCAGACAACTGACAAGAAGCTGGAGTGAAGTTCTCGTGAATTGCAGTAACATTCGAGCCGTTATCTATATAATCTTCTACTATCCCAATTGAGAATTGTAGGAATTTTCTATTTGTTTTAGAGCATCCTGATAGGACAAATCGAGGAGCAATAAGTTGCCCCGTGCTAGAATTAAAAAAATGAGCTTCTTCTTTTTCGTAAGAAGAATAAAACGATAGAAAGTTGGCGCCTGTTTTTACACATGCATAAGAAGTGGTGTGATATATGAAAAGGCTAAAAAATAAAAAAGTAAGTTTAATCATTTCCCCTCATTCGAAAAAAAGAAGGGGAGAAGCAAGCTTCTCCCCATGTATCTTATTGAAGACCGTGGTTTTCAATTTCAGTAAGAGCAGAGAATTGTCCACCCATTCTGGTCCAGTTTCTTGGTTCCTTGATTTCAGGAAGTCCTGGTACCGCAGGAGTGAAGTTGTAGCTCTGAACATAGTTATAGTTACTTCTACTTCTAATGTAGCTAAGACAAGCAGCACTGCTCGCTAGACCATTTAGTGAAGCATAGTAAGTATAGTAGTTGTAGGCATAGTATCCACCACTACAGCTGGTGCTCCACCATCCTGTACAGGTTCTTGGTACCCAGTATTGAGTTCTGTAACCGTAATAACCTGTACACTGAGAAGGAGTACCTTGAGTAGCAGCTTGCTTAAGTCTGTTTTCCTTAACTGTGTAACGAGTCTTACAGTACTTAGGGGCATCTTTTGCTCCTGCAGGGCCGTTTAGGCTTGGGTTCGCAGCAAGAACAAAGTTAACTGTTTGGTTGGCGTTTCCAAGGAATACTGTAGAAGAAGCAAATCTTGAGTTACCTAGGTAAGCAGCAACGTTGGCTTCGCCAAGAACGAAATCTAGACCGAAACCTGCACCAGTACTGGTTCCAGTAAGCTGAGTGTCACAAACTGTTTTAGAAGCAACAGAAAGTTTTGCTTCTGAAAAGTAATGTCTTCCTGCATCTGAAGCATTTGTGTGGTCAGCATAAGTAAGTTGGTTTCTTTTTAATACGTAAGAAGTATTAATGTTAGCTGCGTTGTAATCGATTTGAGCGCCTCTGTAGCAAATATCTACAAAATACTCAGCACCGTAGTTTTCAGAAGAAAGGTTAACTTCTAGTTTCGTTACAACTTTACCGTGAGCGTCTCCGTCAGTGAAAAGTTGAGTGTAAGCACCTATTGAAGCTTCAAGTGTTTTCTCTTGAATTGGTCCTCTTGTTAGATCGTTATCAAGTGTCGCGTACTCAACAGTCATGTAGTCGTGTGTTGTAAGAGTGTCGCCTGAGTTGGCTCCACCAGCGTTTGGATCAACGTGACCTTGACGTCCGTCTCTGTGTTTGATCCCGACGTTACAAACATACATTTTGTCGTCAGATGAGTAAGTGTCCCAGGTAAAGCTGTTGATTGCATCAGCAAATGCAGATCCAGCGAAACCAAGAGCCATCATCGTGATAAGAATTTTCTTCATTCAATGTCTCCTTAAATGATTGTTATGAGGGGTGTTCCTCGTTGAAAAAATTATAGGAATTCCTTATTCGCAAAAGCGAAATTCAGTTTTCCAATCCATTATCAAACTAATTTTTGTGTGGTGAGGGTTTTAGATATTCGCAGAGCACAAGTCAACATAATTAATCTCAAGTTTTTTTTTTGACGTTATGTAGCTGAGATCATGTGGGAGCGTCTAAAGATTACATTAATAGTTAT
>SBGE01000301.1 GCA_006226755.1 Deltaproteobacteria bacterium
ATGCAATTAATTCTCATCCTTACCTTGGTCTTGTTGTTGATGCCAATACCGCTGTCCCAGGTACACCTGGTCTTGTTCAGACAAACGTAGCATCATTGCCTCTTATCACAGGTGCTAACCCAATGGATTATTTCGAATATAGTGCCGTCGATAATTCTGGTGCTGTAAACAATACAGCATTATACGGAAACCGTTTTCATATTGTAATGAATCCAACAAATGATTATCCAGCTCTTTGTAATTATACTAAGTTTACTGAAGCACCTGAATGTGGACTTCTTGGCTGTCAAGGAGTGAATACTCCAGTTGGAAATATCACACCTAGTAAAGAAGGAATTATCTATTATCACTCTGGGAGTGCTGTTTGTTACATTTCTAAGAATCTCGATACCTCCGGGGCCTTGGTCAATACAGATTGGGAGATTGTGAGAAATGGAAATCTCTCAGGTGGTGATGAAAACGTTTTCATTGCAGATCAGAAAGTCAATGAAATGGAAAAAGTTGTTATTGATGGAATTCGCGTTGATGAAGGTGGCGGAGATAGTCAGGAAGATCCTCAGCAATTGGTTATCGTTGCTGGGTCAATTACTAGCTCAGACCCTATCCTCATTCCTGTCTCCCAAGTCGTCTTTAAATATAATGGAGCTACATTAACTCCAGGAACGCCTTTTGGTGGAGTCGGAACTAGCGAAGATACTGGAGAATTTGAAATTGAAATTTCCCCTGCCGGAAACAAAACAGGAACGTCTGAAATTACTTTTAAACTTGATGATACAGCAGGTGTTCCTGGAAGTGAGCGAACAGTCAGCTTTAAAGTAACGGTTTATCCAGTTGCTGTAAAACATAATGGGTGGGTCAATATTTCTGCAATAGGACCTGGAAAAGATGCAGTTGGAACCATTTTTGACATGAATAAAGTTTGTAATTATTCACGAACCAAATGTAATGGTGGTGAATGTAAAGGATCATCAGATCCTGTAAATGTGGTTACTCCTGGAAAGAAGTATGCCATTTACTATAATACTCTAAGTAAGCAGTGTTACTATGCAGATGGAATTACTTCTGCGGACTGGAAGCCTCTCGATACTTATTGTAACGTTTCACCGTCTGAGTATTCTCCAAACTGTGCTCAATCTGCTTCACCAAATGATGAAGGTTCTTGTCTTGGAACAGATGACCCAAGAGCGGCTGGACTAGGAATCATTCCAACTGGTGAGAATCAATTTTTCTATGATGTAACCAATAAAGTTTGTTACCGCTCACGTATAGATATCTCTGGTGGCGCACTTACATATGAAGCAAACGACTGGGAACCATATGATGCCGTAGGGCAAGTTACACTTGAGTGGGAAGACTTCACAGTCTTTGGTCAAGGAGTCTTGTCTGGATTTAATGTTTATAGACGTATTCCTGGTGAAGATTTTGACTATGATACTCCAATCAACAAAACTGCAATTGGACCTAGTACTAGAAAGTTTGTAGATAATTCTGATAATAGTTGGTACGCACCAGTTCCAAATACTGTTTACTATTATGATGTAAGACCTATTCTGAATGGTATCCCGACTGGAGTGAGTTCTGATTATAAAAACTTCAATATAGTAAGACTTATTGTTCCTCCTAGTAACCATTCTTTTGTTCATAGATGGATTGTGAACAAGTCCATTTGTAAAATGATGAATTCAACGACGATTGATCCTGATAAGAATTTTAGATGTATTTATCAAGGTCCAGGTTCAATTGCAGACGGTGATTATGATTATTATGATATTGAAGATGACATGATCGTTGAAAGGTTCGAAGCAGGTTGTAATTATAATAGAGCACCTGATTGTAATACTCCAACAGGTGACTGTGCCGGTAATTTCAGTCCTGTTGGTGTCACGACAACTACTTCTGCAAACGCCATCTTCTATGATCGTTCAACTGGTATTTGTTATAGAAATACTGGGGGAACAGCATGGTCAGCACTTGATGGAGCAGCTACTTCATTCAATAACAATGATCATACAATAGGTCGAAACCCTCCACTTGTGAATTTGACTCAAATTCAGGCAGACAGCTATTGTGATAAAAACGGAACTCCGGCCACAAACCTCAATATTAGAGGATATGCGGCTAACGTAAATAGAAAGCTTCCAAACAGGAAAGAGCAGGTTGCTTATTCAATCTGGGATGACTCTTATAATACAGACACGCAGATTTCTATTTTGGAAACAGGATTGAGTATCAATTCTTCTTCAAAATGTAACAGCTCCAATGCCAGTGGTTTGGAAAATGGTTACTCTGATACTGCTATGACAAACTCCAATACAGAGTATTCGATGCCAGGAACAGCAGCTTCAAATATCAGATCAATTATTACTGGATCTTCACAAACAAAACTTTGCAAGTCTCGTTTTGAGGTTCAAGACGTTGTGGGGAACGTATCAGAGTTCTCTACAGATCGAATTGATTGTGATGATGCTGGAGTTTCAAGTTTATCAAATTGTGTATCCGTCAACGGCTCTGATGGGGCGATTGCTTCGGTTGTCAGTAGTGCAGTTGTTAATGGAGCATCTGCTTATACCCAATTTCAGATTGCCAAGAACGTAGGTCCGTGTAGAGATACAGACTCAGACGGAGAGTGTGATGCTTTCATAGACAAAATGATTCTAGATGAAGAACGCTACAGTGCTGGTCGATTCCATATTCCTATGGGGCTTCCAGCTCACGTCAATTTTCCATCGAACAATACTGATGATTCAATGGTGAAATATAGCTATGATCCAACGGCGACTCCTGGAGATGAGCAACTCTTTAATTTCTTCTTTGAAATTGGACCAAGTAGCGGCATCATGGCCGACAAACTTCACGATGATGTCTTTGCTCCTAATACTCATTATCTATTTGCGACCACTGGTGGTGCTGGTGAAGGGATTGGCGCCATGACAACTGGTGGATCTTACCGTTCGGGAAGTGGCGCCGGTGTTTGGAATGCTGAATTTGTACCACTCGAAAACAATGCTCTTGGGTTTGTCACAATTGGAGATGTCTCATTCAAACGAATTGGAGCTCTTACCAATTATGAGATCGAAATTGTGGATAAAGATAGAGTAGGAGGGTCAACTTTTATTAGCTGTTCTGTTTCTTCAAATTTGATAACTGTTGAAATTGATCCTGGTACTACTGATGGCACAACAGTGGCGGCCCTTGTTAATGCAACCTGTTCAGGAGCTGTTAGAGCAGAAGTTAGTGGAGTGGGGGCAAATGTTCAAATAACTACAACTGCACCGGTTTCGGTCACCAATATTTCACCAAAAAATGCCTCTCCATCGATCGGTTTCAGATGTATGTACCGTGTGAACGATGGGAATTACGCACCATAATTTTCCTTACAATATTAATAATATGACGCACTCCGTATGAGCAAAGTGATTTTGTTCATGTTAAGATTTAGCCACATTTGGAGGGCGCGCCATGGGATTTTTTTTCAAAAATAACCGATCCACAGATTCATCACCAGAAAGCTTTCGTGCAAAAGTCATTACCTTTTTAAATCAAAAAGGTGGGGTGGGAAAAACTACAATGGCCTTTAATACGGCCCATGCTTTGGCAGCTGAAGGAAAAAAAGTTTTAGTGATCGACATGGATCCTCAGGCCAATATCTCTTTGCTTTGTGGTTACGATATCAGCGAGACTGATGACTATCATATCTATCATCTTTTGATTAATTCTGTTCGCGAGCTTAAAGCGCTCCATACTCCTACTCTGTGGACAGATGTTGTGAAGAACGCAGGAAAGCTTGATCTTATTCCGTCTGGTCAGGAACTCTCTGGTTTTGAACTTTCAGTAGCTGGAATCAATAGTCCAAGACAATTGGTCTTAAAAAGATTTCTTGAACGCTCAGATATCATGAATCAATACGATTATATTGTGATTGATAGTCCGCCGACACTAGGCTTATTAGTCGTCAATATTCTTTGTGCTGCTCAAGGACTTCTTGTTCCTTTCAAAGCTGATGACTTTTCTAGAAAAGGTCTCGGTCATCTCAATGAAGTTTTGGAGGATATTGAAGATATGGGAGTTACAACAATTCCTGAAATTCTAGCGCATATTCCAAACCTGGTTGATGCCAGAAGAAAGCAAGAAGGGGATGACCTTTCAAGAATCACAGATTCACTATCACATTTGAATTCAACCAATGTGGTGGAGCCATTTTATAATCGAGCTCAATTAGTAAAGTCACAAGCTCAGCGCAAGTCTGTTTTTGATTACTCTTCTAAAGAGTACGAACAGCTTCAAGGTCAATTTCAAAATCTTGTGACTATTATAGAAGAGTGGGGATCCGGTAATGTCCAATAATTCTGCTAAAAAGAAAAATCCATTATATGTTGTCACCAATCAAGGCAAAGATGTGCAAGAGGCCAACGGTCTCTTAGACATGATCGTCAAGAAGCTTGGACTCGAAGGAGTTCTTGAGCTTTTAGAAGGTCTTGTTGCCAGTATGATGGAAATGGTGACGAGTTATGCCATGTTTATCACGATCAAAAGTTTTCTCGACAACATCATTCACCAGATTGAGCTGATTATGGCCAAACTTGGTCTTGGTCCAGTCGTACCGCTCAAAACCGAGGCCTGAGATGATTCAGACATTCTCCCAAAAAATCGGAATCCTGATTCTGGGATTGATTCTTAATTGTTACATTTCAATTAACGCAATGGAGCCTGCCATGAAACATTTTTGGCTGAAGGACAAGCACAATATTCAACTCATTACTTCTGAACAAATCGATATGAATCAAGTTTCTTTGCTTGATTCCAAAGGAAAGAAAATCCCTTTTCAGATTTTAAGACAAACAGTTACGAAAGTTGATCTTCAGCTTAAAGATGATCTGACTGTTTCTCCATGGTACAAAGTTCTCTACAAAGGTAGTGAACTTATCTCCACACCTCATTATGAGTACCTTAACAAATACTTTCACTATACTGGTCCTCTTGGGGTCTCAAAAAAAGACGATCAGTACACTTTTCATATGTGGTCACCGAGTGCTCATCGAGTAGAATTGGTCGTCTATGAAAATTATTCAGAAACAGTTTTAAAAAGAATCGATATGATTCCTGGAGAGAGAGGGCATTTTGCCATAAATCTACCAGAGATTTTCAAGGGAAAATCTTATCTTTATCATGTCCATTACGGAGCTTTAGTTAATAAGGCGCTAGATCCTTATGCTAAAGTCATGGAGGCGTTTAATCCCAAGAATACGGCCACGACTGGACGTGGAGTCATCGAATATTTGCCTGAGCCAAAACCCCGACTTGCTCTGGCCAATATGGCAAGCCAGACAGACTTTGTAGGCTACGAAGTTCATGTACGTGATTTCTCTGTTTCTAATAATGGTGGTGGAACTTACGATGATTTTGTCGACAAGTTGACTCATATTCAAGATCTTGGCGTAACTCATATACAGTTTATGCCACTTCAAAATTTCTATACTGTTGTCGAAGAAGATCGATCTTGGCAGGGAAGTGATGCCCCTAAAAATGATATTAATTATAATTGGGGATATGATCCTCAGAACTATTTCACCCCCGAAGGACATTTTTCCAAAGATGCCAGTGACCCTCTTCTTCGTGTTAGAGAAGTAAAGAAGATGGTGAGTGAGGTTCATAAAAAAAATATAGGAGCTATCCTCGATGTGGTTTACAACCACCTTTATGCTGAAGACACTTTGGAAAAAGCAGCACCTGGCTCGTACATGAGACGAAATGAAAATGGACATATCAGTTTCAAATCAGGTGCTGGAGCCTCGCTTGAATCACGAAATCTTATGACTAGAAGATTGATCATTGATTCACTTCTTTGGTGGAAAAATTACTATGGCTTTGACGGCTTTCGATTCGATCTGATGGGATTCACAGACATCGATACCATGAGAGAAGTAAGGCGTGCTCTGGGGACAGATACCGTTCTCTATGGTGAGGCCTGGGAGTTTACAGATCTTCCTGTTGATCAAGCGACTACTAAATCACGTATTCCAGACGAACTTAACATCTCGGCATTTAATGATACATCAAGAGACAGTTATACTGGACATATGGAAGGGAAGGGCTTTGTTCAAGGTATCAGTTACGAACTTCCTAAAGTCCGTGCAGGTATCGTTGCTGGCTATCAAAAGTTTCCAACGAGAGGTGGTGTCGTTTCTCAAGATCAGTATCACCTTTTTGCTAAATCTCCAGTGCAGGCCCTTAATTATTTGACCATCCACGATGGTTTCACACTCTGGGATAAGATCAATCTGTCTTGGAAGGGGACTGTAGAGGCAAGACAAAGATTATTTCGTCAAGCCTTCGCCATGCTGATGACTTCACAAGGAAGAGTCGTTCTTCACGGCGGTGTTGAGATAGGAAGAACTAAGCCTTTGAGTCCAAATGATCCTAATCCAAATCGCGCTCATACTTCTGGTGCTGTTGATCCTGAAAATGGAGTTTCATACTTTCATGAGAATTCTTATCGTTCTCCGGATGTTACTAATGCAGTTGATTGGTCCAGAAAAAGTCTTTTTCAAAAAGAGTTTATTTATCTCAAAAAGCTGATTGAACTTAGAAGGAAAGTACCTGCTCTACGTTTTGAAAAAGGTGAGAATCTATCAAAAGGACTGACATTTATTGGGGGAGGGAAAATACATTGGCCACCTTCTGATTCCGCAGGTTTTAAATCATTTAAAGAACCTGGATTGGACCATCTCGAAATTGAATTTATCAATGGACCATCCTCTGTTTTTGGAACAACCTGGTATCTTGCAGGTGAAGTTCACCCTAAAGGTGTTGGCGGAGATGGAAAAAATCCAAAGAACAATCCTTTCGCGGTTCGTTTTGACCAAAGTGGACGGGGGAAAGTCACTCTTAATAAATCAGATCTGTCCAAACTCGATTTGACCACATGGTCTGATCCCATTGGCCTTCAGTTCAAATTGGTTTCGCCCGCAGGCTCATGGACGACAGTCCCTGGAGCGTATTCAACAATGGGAAATAATACAATTCATCCACTTTCAATTTCAAAAAATAAAAAAGTGGTTCTTGATCTTTCACAACTCAATCATGAAGCTGGTAAACAAAATGGAAATACAGAGGCGTTTATTGCTTACAGACTTGATAACACGCTTGAGACTTCTAGCATTGGGAGTCCTCTTCCTTATAAAGAACTGATTGTTGTTCATAATGGTGAGCAGAAGACAAAAACCTTGGTCCTTAATGAATTGAATTCCAAAGATTGGAAATTGATACTCGATAGTGAAAATATTGATTTTAATGGTCTAACTCAATCTGAAAATAAACTAGCTGAAGGAAGACTTGAAGTGGCCGCCGGTGCAAGTGCAATTTTAGTCAAAATCCAGTGATTTCAGTACTTTGTGGCCGTGGTAAAATGGCGTCATGGCCCTTAATATCAAAAAACTCATGACCCCGGATCATCCGGAGGTCACATATCCACCTCCACCTTTGCTAGCGTCCAAAGGTCATGAAGAATTAGGTCTTGAAAATCACACCAGTGAAGAGCAAATTCTTTTGGAGACTAAAAAGCTTGAATCTCTTGAGCGACATAAACAGCCGCTCAAATTACTCGATATTATTTCGTGATTCTGACAAATACAGGTCTGTGGTCAGAAATCTCTGTTAGATAGTTTTCATCACATACATCAATGGCCAAAGTTTTTGTCTGGCGGTTTGTTGTCACAAATTCATTTGAAACAATGATTTGATCCAAGTGGGATTTCCATTTTCCACTCGGATAACTCCAATCATCTGGGTTTGAAATGACATCTAAAGTTGTGACGTCATAAGTGATCTCATCCATGAATGGAAAATACATATTCGTGTTGTCGCGATTGTTTTTCAGGTGTTGATTGAAGTCCCCTAGAACAACCAAATTTTTTCCTGCGTAATTGGTATCTAGATATTCCTTAAGCATTTTCATGGCATCTGCTCTTCGAGGAACATTGTCACAGCATTTGAGATGTATATTGATAGCGGTGAAGGTGATATCAAGCTTCAAGTGACGAAAAGTTGCTACTAATGGAGAGCGAGGAAACTCACGTGGGTTATCGACAAAAATTTCACTAGGTCTTCCAATCATTTCAAGATCACGAGAGTCGTATATAAAACCGAGTCTGATATATTGGTTCCAGCCGTAGACACCTTTATGTTCTGGTAGACTTGCCACAAGATCTTCAAAATCTCTGGTTGATTTGATTTCTTGAATCGCAATTAAATCCATATCCATGTAAGTCATCATTTTGGAAACTTCAGTGACTGTAGGACGTCCCTTTCTTGGAAATCTTTCGAGGTTCCAAGTCATGGCCTCAATTTCACTGTCGAGACCTTTTTCCAAACAGGCCTCAGTTTGTAATCCATCTAAGATGATGTCAGGAGATGCTGGAGCTTGTGGCGTCTCGCTGTTTTTGGAGCAAGACGTAATCAGCAAGATTGAGAAGAGTAAAGCGAGTGTTCGTGTTTTCATGCCAAAATTGTAGGCATAAAAGGAATGGATGCACAAAACAAGTTTTACAAAAACTTGAGAAAGGGAATTCCGACTGAAAGGCCCCAGGTTGTGGCCTTATAGCTTCCAAGGCCCCATTCAATGAAGTTAAGTTCCCAGAAATATTTCTTTCCCCAGCGAACCCAGGCATTGGTGTAGCGTTCTTTATCATCAGTAGAAAGGAACATTCCGTAGACGATCATGTAATTTTCGATGTCGAACGCATGGCGCCATACGACCTCAAAACCTTGAGGGTAAATGATATTATTATTGGTATTGGGGTTGTCTTTAAATTTGAAGTAAAGGCCTTGAAATCCCAAGAGGGGAACAATACTGACTTTACCATCTAGAAGATCGGCCAAGTGGTAAGCAAAATACAGGCCGGAGTTATTGAAGATGGATTCATTATAAACCAAAGCATCAAAGAATCTGGCCGATACAGTGGGGGAAAAATCATACTTTCCATAGATCATGAAGGCGGGGCCCCATTTGTCATTCTTACTGTTGTCAAAACTACTTTCTAGAAAATAAGGGCCAAATCCAAGAGCAGTATTCATTCGATGTAGTCTTGGTGGTACTTGAGCGCCAATAGAAACTTTAATTTCCTTTCCATAGCGATCGACAAGGATGGTTTCTGTTTTTCCTGATTGGTTAAAGTAACTAACGAAGGGAGCTTCAGTACCATCTCTTAGTCGGTAGTTGGTGGTTGACCAGGTAACAACGAGACGAGGTCGACCTTTGTGCCAAGTTCCTCTTCGCTCCATTCGACAACCAACTGAAATGTACTGATCGTCGAGACCTTGTACAGATATGCCGTTTCTAGAGCAGGAGTAATCAATGAGTTTAGTTTTTGTTCCTGCTTTCGGTTTTTTTGCCGAGACCTCTATATGGGCCAACTCTTTTTTCCCGGACATGACTTTTGCGTCTTCAAGCCCAAAGAGATCGACAAAAATTTCTGTGTAGAGGTGATCGCCTCTGTTTTCAGGAATGATCGCCTGACCTTTGTAGAGGATGTGCACATTCGGTGTTTGATTCATAACCATAATGGCAAGACGAGCTCTTGGAACTAGAAGGTTTTGCTCTGTTCGCACCCATTGGGTCGAGCCTCGGATGAAGCTTGATTTGACCTCAACACCACTGGTAATGGGTTTGATATCAAAATCTTTTAACGATAAATTGATACGAGAATCGCCTGTTTTGACTGGACCAAATGAAAGGTTGAATGCACTTTCTGCAAAGACAGAAATACTGAAGACAAGCGAAATGAGTAGAAGTGATACTTTGGTCATGATCTTATTATAGGGGACTTAAGTGCCCTAAATAAGGGGAAAATCTCTCCGTTGTGATGCTGCAGTTTGACATTTGATAGGGATTCTTGATTTCATTGAATCTGAGGAACACATTATGGAAAAAGAATATAAAACATTTGCAGAATTTTACCCTTTTTATTTAGGCGAGCACGCAAGTCCTACTAATAAACTCCTTCACATGTTTGGCTCTTTCATGGGTCTGGTTTGTTTGTATTTCATGATTCAAACGGGCCAGTGGTGGTTGTTTTTTGCGGGTATTTTGATCGGTTACGGCTTTGCTTGGATCGGTCATTTCATCGTTGATAAAAACCGTCCTGCCACCTTCAAGTATCCTCTTTATTCATTTATGGGGGACTGGAGAATGTTTTTTGACGTTTTGACCATGCGAATTCCACTTCGAACAGAAGATAATAGGAATTTGCAAAAGCCTGCTACCGAGATCTGAGGCGTCTTTTTTTGAGAGGTTGAAATTCAGAAGGCACTTCTTCAACCTCTTGGATTAAAGCATTCATTTCTTCTTCGCTGGCCTGATGATTTTTCTTTTGAACCGCAGACATTCCTAAACTGACAGAGTCTTCATTTTCATCTGTAGCCAGAGTATTCGTTGCATTTTTTTTAGGAGCAAACCAGATTGCTTTGTTCTTATTGGTGTCTTCTGGGACATAGACATCCAATTCTGAAGCTTCTTCTTTGAGATAATCGAGTTCTTGATTAAGGCGATTGGCCTGATTTTCAACCTGTGCAAAGGCGAGAAGTGGCAAAAAAGCCAGTACAATCAGGGTTTTGTGTGTTAAACCTGCCACAGTAGATTTCATACAAATATTATAAACAAGTTGTCCCCGCGGGAGCAAGATGAATCCTGATTTGATTCTTTCAAATTATCAGTTTGATCTTCCTGAAGAGTTGATCGCAGTGAGGCCGGCCGAAGGTCGTCATCACTCCAAACTTTTGGTCTACGATCAACGTAATGATCAAGTTCATCACGATTCCTTTGTGAATCTTGCCAAATATCTTCCTGAAAATTCACAACTTGTTATGAACCAAAGCAAGGTTATTCCTTGTCGTCTTTTAGGTGAGAAAACAACTGGGGCAAAGACCGAGATTTTTATCCTTGGGCCTTTTGGAAATACTAACGAACAGAATTGCTTGATTCGTACTGGATCAAAGAAAAAAGTTGGTGATCGCTATCTTATCCCTCAAGCAGAAGCTGAGATCACTGCTCTCAATGAAGATGGAACTTTTCAAGTTTATTTTCATCATGCTTTTGAGAATCTCGAACAATATCTTGAGAGCAATGCACTGGTTCCGATTCCTCCTTACATCAGGGATGGAGTTGCTGATGAGAAAGATCGAGAAGATTACCAGACAGTTTATGCCAAAGAGCCTGGTTCTGTTGCAGCACCAACGGCCGGGCTTCATTTTACAGATGAAGTTTTTCATTCACTTGAAAGTAGAGGTATCGACAAAAGTTTTGTGACTTTGCATGTTGGACCTGGAACTTTCGCTCCTGTTAAAAGTGAAACTATAACTGATCACAAAATGCATTCTGAACAATTCAAAGTTGATGCTGAAAATCTTTCAAAACTTAATTCAGGAAAATCTCTATTTGCAGTAGGTACGACTTCTTTAAGAGTACTGGAGAGCACCTGGACTCCTGAAGGATTCAATATTACTCCTGATCAATTATTTTCGACTGATATTTTTTTACATCCAGGTAAAGATGTAAACAGTATCAATGGAATGATAACCAATTTCCATTTGCCTGGTAGCTCCCTTTTAATGCTGGTTTCGGCCATCGTGGGTAGGGAGAAAACGTTGGAACTTTACAAGATAGCAATTGAGAATAAATACAGATTTTATTCCTATGGTGATGCCATGTTGATATTGAGGAAACCATGACCATTTATACTCAAGAAGGAAAAAGTGGAAAGGCGAGAGCTGGAACCATTAAAACCGCTCACGGGGATATTCAGACTCCAATTTTCATGCCGGTTGGAACCAGGGCCTCTGTTAAGTGTATGGATCAAGATCAACTTAAAGAAATTGGTTCGCAAATTATTTTAGGTAATACGTATCATCTTTATCTCAGACCGGGGCATGAGTTGATTGAAAAAGTCGGTGAGGGGATTCATGGTGGTGGTCTACATGGCTTTATGAATTGGGATCGCCCAATTTTGACTGACTCAGGTGGCTTTCAAGTTTTTTCACTTTCTTCTCTCAATAAAGTCACAGAAGAAGGAGTTGTATTTCAAAGTCATATCGATGGTTCGAGACATATGATTGGTCCAGAAAAATCCATGGAGATTCAACGCGCTCTTGGAAGTGATATCGTCATGGCCTTTGATGAGTGTCCAGCTCTTCCGGCAACGAAAGACAGACTTCGCGAAAGCATGGAGCTTACACTTCGCTGGGCCCAGCGCTGTCGTGACTATAAACTCAAGGATCATCAAAACTTGTTTGGTATTATCCAAGGCGGACTTCATCAAGATCTACGTACTGAATGTATGGAAAGACTGATTGAAATGAATTTCGATGGCTATGCTCTCGGAGGATTATCAGTTGGTGAGAAGAACGAAGAAATGGTTAATTTTCTCAATGATTTTGTCCATACTATGCCAGAGGATAAACCCCGCTATCTTATGGGTGTTGGTAAACCCCTCGACATCCTAAACGGTATTCGTGCTGGTGTTGATATGTTCGATTGTGTACTTCCCACTAGAAATGCCAGAAATGGACAGGCCTTCACAAAGTATGGCCCGATCAATATTAAAAAAGAGATGTTTAAAGAGGACAAAAGACCTCTCGATCCTGATTCAGATTGTCCTTTTTCGAATAAATACTCCAGGGCCTATCTGCGTCACCTATACTCAGTTGGCGAATATCTGGCCGGACAAGTCTTAACTTATCATAACTTGTGGTTTTTTCTGGATATGACTCGCAGGGCCAGAAAAGCCATTCTCGAAGATAGGTTTGACGAATTTTACGAGAAATTCTATAAGGATTTCACTTCTAATGCATGGAACTAACAACTCATACGGAGACACATATGCTTGATTTCTTTATTGCATCTGCCAACGCCCAAGACGCTGCCGCTCAACCAAATGGATTGGCCAGCTTCGTTCCTTTTGTCCTTATTTTTGGGATTTTCTATTTTTTGATGATCAGACCACAGAAAAAAAGACTCGACGAAGAGAACGCTATGCTTGCAACTCTTGGAAAAGGTGATGAAATTTACACAAAAAGTGGAATCCTTGGAACCATCGTCGGTATGACTGACAAAGTCATCACTCTAGAAGTTTCTGAAGGTGTAAAATTCAAAGTTCTTCGTTCTCAAATCGGTGGACTTGCGAAGAAGATCTTTGAAGCTGCTGAAAAAAAGACTGAAAAAACTGAAGAGAAAAAGTAGGTTATATGTTTGGACTTGGTGCCGGTGAAATTCTTCTCATTCTACTTTTTGCTCTAATTTTTATTGGACCAAAAAAGTTGCCTGAGCTCGCAAAGGGGCTTGGCAAGGGGATCCGAGAATTTCAAAAGGCCAAAGACGATCTTTTCGATGATACGAAAAACATCGTTAACGAAACCAAGTCCGACTCTCTGCCTACCGGTGTCAATGAAGCACAAGAAGATTTGACGCATACAGTGAGTGAAAATAAAACTGAAACACTCGCACAAAATGAAACGCAAGAAGTCAAAAAGGAGTCCTAAGACTCCTTTCTTTTTTCCCCTTCATTAGAGCAACTTGGTTGCGTACTACCCGCTAAATCACTTATACTTTTGTTTATTCTTAAAGGCTTAGCCTTGTGATCCCAACACAACATACCAATGAGGAGTAGTTGATGAAGCGAAGTTGGTGGTATCGGTTTACCTTTTTACTCGTAGTCACGTGTATGGCAATTATGTTTGTCATTCCTACGTTCTTCGATTTTAAGGAAAACAGCAGTTACCCGGTTAAATCCAAAATTAGTCTCGGTCTAGACCTTCAGGGTGGACTCTACATGATTCTCGGAATCGACTTTAATAAAGTCTATAGAGATGAAGTCAGAAGCTACGCTAGAAAAATTGAGTATCTACTCAAAGATCAAGGCATTGAATCCAAAGTTGGAGAGTTGGTCGAATCTGAAGAAGGTGATCCAAGACATTCTATTGTCCTCACCCGTCCTACAGATGTTGAAATGGCAAAAGACAAAATTCGTGAGTATTTCCCAAGCGTCATCAGAATGACCAATGAAAATGGAACAACTCTAGAATATGGTCTAACCAAAATCACCAAGACCAATATCGAAGAACAATCAGTATCCAAATCAATCGAGGTTATTCGTAACAGGATTGACGAGTTTGGTGTTTCTGAACCAGAAATCGTCTCTCAAGGGAATGATAGAATTATCGTTGCTCTTCCTGGGGTGAAGGACATCGATCGAGCCAAAGAACTTATCGGTAAAACGGCCAAGCTTGAATTCAAGATGGTTAATGATGAAGTTCCGTTGGTCACGATTCAAGGTTGGGTTGATAAGGCCAAAAAAGATGGAATTGATTTCAAAAAAGGAAATCGTTTCTCTGATTACCTAGCGACTCTAAACAATTACCTTAAAAAAGATCTTCCGGCCGGTTATGAAATGGCCTTCGAAAAGACTGTCAGTAAATTCAATAATGAAGTTGAATCAATGATGCCTTATTTAGTTGAATCAAATCCAAGACTCACAGGGGATCAGCTTGCTGATGCCAGAGTACAGATTGATCAACAAAAAAATGAGCCTTATGTTTCTTTGGATTTCAAAACCCAAGGGGCAAAGATTTTTGAAGAACTTACTGGTGCCAATGTTGGAAAAAGAATGGCGATTATCCTCGATGGAAACGTTTATTCAGCTCCAAACATTCTTACTAGAATTGCTGGTGGTCGTGCTCAAATTACACTTGGTGGCGGTGGTTTCAACAAGGTGATGAAAGAGGCAAGAGACCTTGCCCTGGTTCTTAGAGCTGGTGCTCTTCCAGTTCAGCTTGATTTCCTTGAGCAAAGAACTGTAGGACCTTCACTTGGACAAGACTCCATTCAGAAGGCCGAGTTGGCTTCTGTTGTTGGAGCTCTCGCCGTATTCCTTTTCATCCTTATTTACTACAAGCTATCAGGAATGATCGCGATCGTGACCCTAGCGTTGAACGTTCTTTTTGTTCTGGCTTCACTAGTAGGTCTCGAAGCAACACTTACTCTTCCTGGTATTGCAGGTATCGCTCTTACTGTTGGTATGGCGATTGATGCCAATATCATTATTTATGAGCGGATACGGGAAGAAGTTCGAAAAGGTCTTACCAATTACAAAGCTGTTGAAGGTGGGTTCCAACATGCATTTTGGACCATCATTGATGCCAACATTACAACTGCTCTTGCCGGTCTATGTCTTCTGAATTTTGGTACCGGTCCAATCAGAGGTTTTGCTGTAACTCTATTGATTGGGATCGTGGCGACTATTTACACCTCCTACTTTGTCGGAAGAATGCTTTTTGAATTCTATATGGATAAAGTTGAAGGTCAGGAATTAAGTATTTAATTGAAAGGATAAAACAA
Organism: Deltaproteobacteria bacterium; assembly: GCA_006226755.1. Taxonomy (GTDB): domain Bacteria; phylum Bdellovibrionota; class Bacteriovoracia; order Bacteriovoracales; family Bacteriovoracaceae; genus M0603. The sequence continues at coordinate 15,386 of SBGE01000301.1, forward strand.
TGTTAGAGTTGATAAAAAGTGACATTAATCTCGACTACGTAGGTAAGTTTAAAGTTACTGCGCCTTTTTCTTTTCTTCTGGTTGCCGCCAGTATCGTCCTTCTTTTTACGAAGATGGTATATGGGGTCGACTTCAGAGGTGGAGCGGAAGTTCAGCTTAAATTTGCCAAGACTGTTGAAATGGATACCATTAGAAAGAGTATGTCTGATGGTGGATTTAAAGGTGTTTCTGTACAAACCATCGGTGAGGCAGCAGACAATGAAGTACTTCTTAAAGTTCAAGGTGATGAGACAAACCTCAACCAAATCACTACTGAAGTTGAAGCAGCACTTTTGAAGTCGTTTTCAAACGAAGGTGTTGAGATCAGAAAAGTTGATATCGTTGGTCCTAAAGCTGGTGCTCAGCTTCGAATCTCTGGTTTTCAGGCGATGCTTTGGGCCTTGATTGCCATTATGGTTTATATCGGTCTTAGATTTGATTTCAAGTATTCTCCAGGAGCGATTGTGGCCCTCTTTCACGATGTAACAATCATTCTTGGAATTTACGCTCTTACAGGGACTGAGTTCACCCTTCAAACTGTTGCTGCCCTTTTGGCGGTTATTGGTTACTCGGTGAACGATACCGTGATTGTTTACGACCGTGTTCGTGAACATGAGGAAAAATATCCAGGCGTAGATTTGAAAACTCATATTAATAGAGCTGTAAATGAAACCATGTCTCGTACAATTTTGACTTCAAGTACGACCTTGTTTGTTTCTCTTGCCATGTTCTTTTTGGGTGGTGCTGCTATTCATGACTTCTTCCTCGCCATTACCTGTGGTGTAGTCATTGGTACTTACTCTTCAATCTTTGTTGCTGCTCCAGTGACCTTAATGTTGGATAGATTCAACCAAGGACGAGAGCCGGCCAAAGTCTCTGCCTAGTGAAAAATAGTTTTCTCTTTATGATTATTTTCCTGCTCCTCGGAACTCAAGTTTCGATGGGGCAGGACTCTGAGGATTCTCCTGAGAATTTACAAAAAGAGATGCAGAATCAAAGATCCCAGTATCAGGCCATCTTGAAGGCGGTTGGAGGAGAAGGGGTTGAAAATGATCCTGACTTCCAAAAAATGGTCAAAGAAGGAATGAAAGATCCTCAACAAATGATCAAAAAGCTTCAAGAGATCAGGGCCAAGAACGGTAAAGATGGAAACATAGGAAATATTGGTGGTTCGAATAGTGGCAAACCTGGTACGCCTACCAATATGTCTTTGGCGCAGCTTCTCAAAGGTGACGCTTCAGGCATGGTGAGAGTAATGATACAACAGTTTAATCATGTCTCTCCAAATGAATTGAAATCCAGAATTCTAATGACGACAGAAGGGAAACCGCAGGGAAATTTCTTGAAGAACAATCCGAAGTTTTTGGATTTTATCGTAGCGAGTTTTAAACATCCAAACGCTCTTCCTGATTTTGCACGAATCCTTGATCAAAAACAAAAGCTCACTTATTTTGTCGGTGCCAATATCTTTATTTTCTTTTTTGGTATGTGGTTCAAACGTGTTCAAAAAAATCGTAATAAAGAAAG
>SBGE01000298.1 GCA_006226755.1 Deltaproteobacteria bacterium
GAGAATCGATGGTGCAATTTGGGGACTACTTGTCCTATCAGAGCGACCATTGGCCTCAGAAGAGATTGAAAGCTATCTAGGCCTTTCTCAGAGTGCTGTCAGCATCAGTCTCAAAAACCTTGCCCATTACGGAGCAGTCGATTTCAGAGAAGATCCTTCTAATAAAAGAGTCAAACTTCATTTCGCTAAGGATGACTCATTAAGCATAGTTTCAACTGTCTTTAGAAAGCGCGAGCAGCAATATGTTGAAGAATTCAAGGTGATGACCAGAAGACTTCTTAAAAAATCGCAAGAAATCGATACAGCAGGAAGTTCAGCGAGAATTAAACGTCTTAAATCAATTGTTCAAACCTGCGAGGTGGCCGAAGCTGTGATGAGTTTTGTCATCAAGCTTACTCATTCTGAATATGGACAAAGTTATCAAGCAGTTTTGTCAAAACTGCCAAAGACATTGGATCTCCTGGTTAAAACCGGAGCCCCCATCGGTCAGTTGACCGAAGATACCCGCAACTTTTTTGCTGGAAAATTGAAAGAAGGACTCAACAAGTTTGGAGGAGCATAAATGAAAGAAAGAATCGTCATCACAGGTATCGGTCTGACCGCCCCAAACGGAAATAACCTGGCCGAATTCAGAGAAGCACTACTGACAGGAAAATCGGGAATCACTCATGATGAAATTAGACATATGGGAATCCAAGCAGTTGGTCGATGTGACTTTGACGAGACAAAATATCAACCTCGTAAAATGAGAAAAAGAGGGACACGTGCTGGTGCTGTGGCGATCTATTGCGCTAATGAGGCCATCGCTCATGCAAATATCAATCTCGATGATTATGACAAAAACAATATTGGTATTTATCTCGGAATTACCGAGCATGGAAACGTTGAAACAGAGGAAGAAATTCACCTTCTCTACAATTCATATAATAAAGACACTTCATTCTGGTCCCACCACCACAATCCAAGAACAGTTGCCAACTCTCCTGCTGGAGAAGTGACCCTTAATCTTGGAATTACTGGTCCTGCTTATACTATTGGTGCTGCGTGTGCTGCTGGAAACATGGGTCTGATTCAGGCCTGTCAAATGTTAACATTGGGAGAAGTTGATCTTGCTCTCGCCGGCGGGATCAGTGAATCAGTACAAACTTTTGGCATTTTTGCTGCTTTTAAAGCTCAAGGAGCACTTGGAGAACATAGCGATCCAACACTAGCTTCCAGACCTCTTGATAAAAATAGAAATGGTATTGTGATTGCTGAAGGGGGCTGTGTTTATACTCTAGAAAGACTGAGTGATGCCCAAAAGAGAGGAGCAAAAATTTACGGAGAGATCGTTGGATATCACACTAATTCAGATGCTTCTGATTTCGTTCTCCCAAACACTGGTCGTCAAATAGAGTGTATGAAAAGGGCCCTTGAAAAGGCTTCAATGACTCCAAATGACATTGATATCGTCAACATGCATGCCACAGGAACCAGCGCTGGAGATATCCAAGAATGTGACGCCATCAGGGAACTCTTTGGCTCATCAACTAATACAAATATCAATTGTACAAAAGGCTTTATCGGTCACGCGATGGGAGCTGCAGGAGCTCTTGAATTGGCCGGCAACCTTCCTTCTTTTGAAGATGGATATGTCCACCCTTCGAGAAACATTACAGAGTTGGATGAAAAATGTGCAATTGACGGACTTGTCATTAATCAACCAGTACAAAAAGAAGTTAAAACCATTCTGAATAATTCATTTGGAATGTTAGGTATCAACTCAACACTTATTGTAAAAAAGTTTGAAGAAAACGCATAAATCGGAGGAAAAATGCTCGCACCAACAGAAGTAAGAACAAAAGTTTTGGACATTATCGCTGACGTAGCTCTAGATGACGATCTTTCAGGACTAAAAGATGATGTAGCTCTAAGAGAACAACTTGACCTCGACTCAATGGACTTTCTTGATATCGTTATGGAACTCAAGAAAAGACATAAAATTGAAGTTCCACAAGAAGACTATCCAAGACTTGCGACTATGGATTCTTGCGTTGAGTACCTGACGCCAAAATTCAATCAATAAGATGGATCAAGAAAAACAATATGATTGTTTAGTCATCGGGGCCGGCATGTCCGGCCTCGCTGCTGCTATTAGACTTTCCATGTTTGGAAAGAAGGTCGCACTTCTGGAGTCTCATACTGTCCCAGGTGGTTTAAACTCCTATTACCAAAGAGGGAAGCGACAATTTGATGTTGGTCTCCATGCTCTAACAAATTTTATAGATAAGGGCGAAAAAGGACGACCACTTTCAAAAATCATCAAACAACTTAGAATTCCTTATAGCGATTTTAAATTGGTTCCTCAAAAAAGAAGTCGAATTGCTTTTAAAGAAGTTGATCTATACTTCAATAATGATATTGAGTTTTTCAAGCAAGATATCAGAGAAAAATTCCCAAACCAAATAGATGGTTTTGAAAAGCTCTGTAGCTTCCTTGAACAGTTCAATGAAACTGATTTGAACAACCCTTATGAGTCAGCAAGAAAGAAAGTTTCAGAGTTTATTTCAGACCCTCTTTTGGCTGAAATGATTTTTTGTCCCCTTCTGATTTACGGTTCAGCGTGGGAACACGACATGGATCTTTCCCAATTTGCAATTATGTTCAAATCTATATTCGTAGAAGGTTTTTCCAGGCCTGAAGGTGGAGTCAGAACCATCATCAATCTTCTTATTGAAAAGCTTCAACAAAATGGTTTGGATATCAGTTACAAACATAGAGTTGAAAAGATTAATATTGAGAATGGAAAAGCGACAGGAGTCACTCTCGCAAGTGGAGAAGTTCTGAGCGCTAAGAAGATTCTTTCGTCTGCAGGACTTCCTGAAACATTGAAAATGACAGGGAATGAAAAAGAACTACCCGAAACTGGAAAAATGACTTTTACCGAATCTATTTTGATGTTGGATAAAAAACCTTCCCAAATAGGAATTGAAGATACCATCATTTTTTATAACGAAAGTAATAAATACGATTATAGAAACCCGGGAACATATTTTGACAAAACTTCTGCTGTTGTTTGTTTTCCCAACAACTTTCAAACCGATGAATTCGA
>SBGE01000008.1 GCA_006226755.1 Deltaproteobacteria bacterium
TCTATTGAAACAAGAACTGACCTACTTGATAAAAAAATTATCGAAGTCATGGCCGAAGCGGGACTCAAACATATAAATCTTGGAATCGAAAGCTTCTCCGACAAAAGTCTTGGTTCGATCGGTAGAAAACCAGACAAAATTGAGCATCAAGAAGAAGTCATCAATGAGGCACATAAGCGCGGAATAAAAGTTTCAGCTTTCTATATAATTGGACTTCCCTTTGATACTGAAGAAAGCATCAAGGAAAATATCAAATACGCCAAAAAATTAAACACACTGGGCGCACAGTTTTGCTTATTAACCCCTTATCCTGGAACTCCCATTTTTGAACAATACAAAAATAGGCTTATAACAAAAGACTGGAATCAATTCACGGAGTATCGGCCTATTATCAAAAATGACAACCTTCCCCCGGGAAAACTGTTAAAACTTAGAGACTTTGCATATCGAAGCTATTACACAAATCCCTTTTGGATGATGAAGCATGCAAGGGAGATAGTGCCATGGTAATGAAAATCGCCCTAATTGGCTCAGGATCTGCTCTCGGAAAAAACATAATTGATATCTCAAAGAACAATCCGCAGCTAGAAATACTTGGTTTCCAGCGCTCTAAACGCAAAGATACAGCTAATACAAAATTTTACCCAATTCTTCGAGGCGTTCCAAAAAATCCGGAAGTTCTTAATGATATTGACGCTGTTGTTTACCTTATTGGAACAAATCAAGGTTCGGACAAAGAAATTGAACAGATTAATGTGGAGTTCCTTAAAAACTATCTTAAAGTACATCCAAAAGGATGCCCTTTAATCTATCTGAGTTCAGTTTCTGTTACCACCCAAGAAAGCACCTATGCTCATTCAAAAAAAGTCTGTGAAAACAAGATACGAGAACAAGAGAACCCCTATATGATTCTTCGACCATCTCTATTATATGGAGAGTATGACAGAGGAAACCTTTATTCTCTTCAAAACAAACTTAAATGGCTCCCAATCATACCATCTCCACCAGTTGAGCATCAGATTCAACCAGTACATATGAAAGATCTTTCGGAATTCATTATTTTGCTTGTTCAAAATGGAAACTATGAAAACAAAGAGATTGTCGTCTCAAATCCAAACCCCATTAGCTCATATGAAGTCATAAAAAAAATATGTGAAAACTTCTCAACTCCAAGAATCGTAATTCCAATGCCACTTAAAATGATCAGGATTCTGATCAAGCTTGTGACATTCATCTTCACCAATTTTGACCTTAAATCCCAATTACAAAACATGTCATCTCATGAACCATTTGATTCAACAGAGGCCCTTAAGCTTGGTTACAAACCTAGAAAATTCAAAGGCCTTTAAAAATGTGTGGATTCTTTGGTGTCATATTCAAAAATTCAAATGATTTTTCAATTGATTCTTTATTATTGAACGCTAGACCAATTTTAGAGACGAGAGGCCCAGATCATTGGGAAACTGTGCTATTTGAAGACGGTGTCCTTGCTTCAGCTCGTCTTGAAATCAGAGGTGCAGAAGAAGGCAAACAACCAATACAAATAGAAGCAGAAAAATGGCTTGCCTATAACGGTGAAATTTATAATTTTGAAAGTCTAGATTCTACTTATGATAATTTATTATCTGACACATATCATCTCGCTGACTATTTAAAAAATAAAAAGGATATAGCCAAACTAGATGGAATGTTTGCCTTTTCAATCTCTAGTCAAGATGAAGTTGTATTGATACGTGATCGCTTTGGAATTAAACCTCTTTTTTATATAAACACCCAAGACTATTTTGCATGGTCAAGTGATGCGAGGGCCCTTTTTCCCTTAGTAAAAAAACAACTATCAAAAAAAGTTATGGCGAAGTATATGGCATTTAATTACCTTCCAGGTAATGATCATATTTTCAGCGATATCAAAAAAGTTCCACCTGGTTACAAAGTGGTATTTAAAAAATCAAAAAATGAACTTTGCTTTGAAAGGTACGCAGACATCACCGATGGTTCAAAAGATCAACTCAAAGGCCAATTAAATCTGGCCATCAAAATTCAGACGAGTTTGGGCAAGCGAGAACATGGTGTCTATTTCTCAGGGGGGATGGACAGTACTTTACTGGCGCTCTATTCAAAAGACCTAAAACCCTCTTTGTTTCATGTTCACTTCGAAGAATCTGTATATTCAGAGCATGAAAAGGCCTTAGAAATGGCCAAAAAAATGGAGCTTTCATTACACCAAACGACATTCACTGCGAAAGATTTTATTCATTATCTACCTGAATTTGTTAAAGGGATGCCCTCCCCTCTTGCTGATCCAGGACATTATCCCCTTTGGAAACTCAATAAGTGGATAAAGGAAAATCACAAGGCCAAATACCTACTTTCTGGCGATGGTGCTGACGAGTTGTTTTGTGGTTATCAGACATTTGCCGCCACATGGATCCATCAAAAAATTACACATCTCCCAATGAGCATGAGAAGCTTCCTTGCCCATCTTAACCTTCCACTCGGAAGCATAAACGAAACTAAAATTGGGATAGATTATAAGATAAATAAATTTCTTTCTGGGGCAAATTTGCCTTCCGATATTGCACATTTTTTTTGGAGAAATGTTTTTCATCCAGAACAAATCTCTCTTCTGATTGAATCTGAAATGACATTCACCTCCCTTTTTGAAGATTACTTTACTGCTCTAGATGAGGGAAAAAAGCGATTTGGTAATGATAATATCAATTCGCTTCTATACGCAGATATGAAAACTTGGCTTGTAGATAATAATCTTTACAAGGTTGATCATGCCAGTAGCTCATTTGGCCTTGAAGCGAGAGTTCCCTATTTAAGCAATGATCTTGTCTCAACTGCATTTTCAATACCGGGTAAAGATAAATTCAAGCTCATAAAAAACAAACCACAACTTAGAAGAATTCTCGAGAAAGAACTTCCTGCTGAATGTTTAAAAAACAAAAGTCCCTTCCAACCACCATATCAAAAATGGTTTCAGAACGAACTATATCAATTTGCAAAAGATTCCTTGAGTGAAGGTGTGCTTTATTCAGACTATTTTGACCAAAAACAATTTAAATTGAGCATAAACAGTCTCT
>SBGE01000159.1 GCA_006226755.1 Deltaproteobacteria bacterium
ACCTCCGTTCTATTGGACAGAATTATAGGACTGATCGGACTTCTCTTTTTACTGGGATTGTTCTCAATCGTTTACTTTGGAGAAATTACTGGTATATCACCTCAGATCAACCGACTTCTCTACGTCAACTCTTTCCTCTTTTTAGGTGTGATCTTCTTTTTTGTTTCTCTGTTTCTTCCAAAAAATGTGCAAGATTTCCTTAAGCAGTTAGCAAAGAAAATTCCTGTCATTGGTAACAAAATTGAAAATACACTCGAACAAGTTTGGTTGATCGGAGAAAATAAAAAGGCCGTCATCATTTGTGCGCTTATGAGCATGCTACTTCAGTTCATGAATGTTTGTGCTCTTTACACTGTCTCTTATCCTTTTATGGGAGAGGGAATAAAATTGGCCTACGCCTTTACTTTCATCCCGATCGGATTCATTGCCGTAGCAATTCCAATTTCACCTGCCGGTCTTGGTGTCGGACATATGGCCTTTGAAAAACTATTTGGTTATTTCAATATTACGGGTGGAGCGAACTTCTTTAACCTGTATTTTCTCTGCCTTATTTTCGTCAATCTCTTTGGATTCATTCCTTATATTTTGAGCGGTAAAAAACATACTCTCAAAGAAGCGGAAGAGTTCAGCCATGAGCCTTCAACGTCCAATTCTTGAACAATATCAAGAATCTAGACGATTGACCCGAGTTAACCAGTTGATTTTACGTCATTCTTTTGGCCCATTTTTTGTATTCAAAGACACATGCGTTCAATATTCGTTTCTTTAATTCTGATCTTTAGTTTTAAGCTGACGGCCGGTGAGCGAAAACTAACGGCTGCTGAAGAGAAGAAAGTTCATGCCATTTTAGCCGAGCTGATAGATTCAACACACTCAAGTCTTAGGAAACCAAGACTTAAAATCAAACTACATACGATAGACAATCCAGCCTATTTCTTTGAATCTAATTTTGGTGTGGGCAGGGCCCTTCTTGGAATGAAGAGATACAAAATTGGCGTCAATCCATTAGTCTTTGATAAAAACATACCTGATGATGCTCTCAAGGGTGTTCTTGCTCACGAATTGATTCACACTGAAGACTATGCCTCTGGAAACACGTTCAACACTCTTATACCAATAGGCATTGCTGTACTAAAATCAAAAACAAAGATTCAATACGAAAGGAAAACTGATCTAAAAGTCATCCTTAAAGGTCTGGAAAAAGAGCTGATTGCTTATAAGAACTGGCAGTATCCTCTTTTGAATCCAAATGATCTACGGACAAAAAAGAAAGAATATCTAACGCCTGAAGAAATACGATTGATTGTAGAGTTACGAGATACTCACCCTGAAGTCTTGAAAGAATGGCTCAACTATAAAATTCCTCTCGATATTGATGGAGTTGAACTTGCTTTGATTTCGAAGAAAAGACTTTTTGCGAATCATCTATTTGATATGAAATTAACCAAAGAGTTTAGTCAAAAAAAGAGAGGGCAAAAATTCATTCTTGAGCTTAAATCCTTAAAACAAAAATTTATAGGCTGTACACTGAAGGCCATTCCCTATTCAAAAAAGGGACACAATTTCGACGAAGCCAGAATTTTTAAACTTAATGAAATCGACACAAAGAAAAGTGTTAGAGCATGGATGAGTTTCAAAGGAAAAATGAAAGGCGTCGATTTTATTCTTAAAAGCTGTGAGGGGCAGAACTCACTTTTCATCAAAGGTTTTCCTAACCTTTAAATCCAATCCCTTTTTCAGAAAGTTTTAAAACCAAATAAAATTCAGGGGACCACTCAAGAGCGAGCTTTGAACGCATTTTTGTAGGAACCTTGCTTGGCCTTGTGAACTTATTAATGAAGTTATGATTAATAATGACCGCACGATCACGCTCTTTTCTTGGTACATCAGAGAGATTCTTCACCCAATGAACTTCTTTGGCAGCAATTTTTCTTTTGAAAACTTCAGAGTAATCTTCAGAGGCACCTACAATCCAGGCGCTCTCAACCGTCTCCAATTGCCACACATCACCCATTCGAAGGATTCTCTCCTTCATAACTTCAGGATGTTTCCCCCAATAGACCAGGGTTTCCGTCAAATCGTCGAAACGCTTTTCTCTTTTCTTGTATTTAGGGAGTTTGGAATCTGAATGATAAAGTTTAAGAATATCCGCTTTCTTTTCTTTGTACTTGTCTTCTTCTCTAACGTGACCATAGTGATATATGCGTGCTTCACTTTGATAGACTTTATTCACATTTCGAAAAGACTGGGCATCTCCCCAAGATTCACAATCAGAGTTGACCTTAACCGCTCTGATCTCTTGCGGATACCATTTTTTATTAATGGCGATATGATGATGAGTCATCCAGAAGTGCAAATAACGAAATGAAATAGCATCGCAACCTTGATCCTGGGCCTTTTGAAAATCCTCTTTGATCAAAGCATAATCATCTTCGTGAATTACTTCATCGCACTGAAGATAAAATCCCCAGGCTTCGTTATCAGTTCCATGATCTTTTCGAAGTTCATCAAGAGCAATATTAGTTTGCTGAGAAAGGATTAGACCACCTTCTCTGAGTGAATCATCCCATACTGTTGGGATAGAATGGACTTTAGGTATCTCGGCAACAGCAACTTCGGTTCCATCTTCGCTTTTTCCAACAGCGACATAGATGGATTCACAAACAGGAGCCAATGAATTCAAACATTCTTTGAATGAATAATCATACTTGATTCCGTTACGAAGCAATGTGAAGCCGAATATTTTTACCATTATTAAAATTGAAAGATCTTATTGACGTCGATGTGACCGTAGCGAAGCCACTTGTTTTTTAGTGCCTCAATTTGCATTAAAAATTTGAACTCTTCTTTTAGTTCGCCTAGTTTTCTTACTTTCTTGCTTTGTTTTTTAAGAGTGGATTTAACCTCAGAAGGAAGTATGGCAAGACCATCCAAAAGGAAGTTCTGCTCTCCCATTGAGATCACTCTACCTACAAAAAAGTCACCTTTAATGAGAGCAGGCTTAGGGAACTCTTTTGGCAAAACCACTTTTTTGTCATGGAGAATGTCTTTAAGAACATCCTGTCTTCGAAGATTCTTTCCCGTGTATTCAAATAACGAATGATTGACACTCATCAAGCAGTCCCCCAAATCTTCAGGAAGACCATATTTTTTTATGTATTCTTTAATGATTGTTCTCGTTCTTTTATTTGAAACAAATTGCAGCACATACCAGTCGTTGAAGCTGTTCATTCGTGATTCGAAATCTTCGTCATCTTCGTTAGCTTGACCAGTTAGTGAGAAATATTCGCGTTTAGCCTCAAGAAGAGTTTCGAGATGGTCGTCTTTGCTGAATTCAATCAGCGCTTTTTCTATGTGTCCTTTGATTACTTCAAAAGTCTCAAGCATTACTCATCCACCTTGAGTACGGCAAGGAAGGCTTCCTGAGGGACTTCAACGTTGCCCACCATTTTCATTCTCTTCTTACCAGCTTTCTGCTTTTCAAGAAGCTTTCTCTTTCTCGAAACGTCACCACCATAACATTTGGCGAGAACGTTTTTACGTAGGGCCTTAACTGTTTCTCGGGCGAGAATTTTGGCACCAATCGCAGCTTGAATCGCAATATCAAATTGTTGTCTATTGATCACTTTTCTAAGTCTCTCAGTAAGTTCTCTTCCTTTATAGAAAGAATTACTTCTATGACAGATGATCGAAAGTGCATCAACCTTATCTCCATTGAGAAGGATGTCGACTTTCACCAAGTCAGATTCAGTATAGCCTTTGAACTCATAGTCCATCGACGCATATCCCTTGGTGTAACTCTTGAGACGGTCATAAAAATCAAAAACCATTTCACTAAGAGGAAGATCATAAAGAATTTGAACTCTTTCTTCAGTGATGTAATTCATTCCCGTTTGGATTCCACGCTTTTCCTCACAAAGAGGAATGATCTTTCCAACAAATTCGTTAGGAACGTGAATGGAAATATTCACAATTGGCTCTTGAATGGATTCAAATTTCCCAGGCTCTGGCATTTCAGCCGGGTTTTCTACTGTTTTTTCGGTACCATCCAACATTTTAACGATGTACTTCACGGAAGGAGCAGTAGAGATGATATTCATATCAAACTCGCGTTCGAGTCTTTCTTGAATAATATTCATATGAAGTAGACCTAGGAATCCACAACGGAAACCAAAGCCTAAGGCTCCAGATGTTTCTGGTTCATAGGTAAATGAAGAATCATTCAAAGCAAGTTTTTCGAAGGCCTCTTTCATGGCCTCATAATCTGTAGATTCCACAGGGAAAATTCCACAAAAAACCATCGGTTTGACTTCTTCATAACCTTCAAGCGCAGGAGTATCTCTTTTCTTATCGTGAACAATGGTATCCCCAACGTTCACATCACGAACTGTTTTGATTCCAGAAATAATCATCCCAACTTCACCCGGTCCAAGTTCTTGGACATCAGTAAAGAATGGGGTGTTTACGGCAAGTTTAAGAACTTCATAGGACTCTTCAGTATTCTTTAGGAAGAACCGTTCTTTTCTCTTAAGAACACCTTCCATCACTCTGACCAGAACAACCACACCTTGATAAGGGTCAAACCATGAATCAAAAATCAAGGCCTGAAGAGGGTTATCTCGACTTCCCTTTGGAGGAGGAATTCTCTTCACAATTGTTTCGAGAAGGTTCTCAACGCCAAGGCCTGATTTAGCAGAAACCTCATCGGCGTCCATTGCATCAATGCCTACAATATCTTCAATTTCCTGCTTCACCTTTTCAGGCTCTGCGTGAGGAAGATCGATTTTATTAAGTACAGGAACAATTTCAAGATCGTTTTCGATCGCCATGTAAACGTTGGCGAGAGTTTGCGCTTCAACACCTTGAGAGGCGTCTACCACCAACAATGCACCATCACAGGAAGCTAGGGATCTTGAAACCTCATAACTGAAGTCAACGTGCCCCGGAGTATCGATGAGATTCAAGTAGTAGGTATTTCCATCTTTGGCCTTGTAAGCAATCCTTACAGTTTGGGCCTTAATAGTAATCCCTCTTTCTTTTTCAAGTTCCATGTTATCGAGAATTCGATCTTTCTTTTCACGATCAGAAATAGATCCGGTCATTTCAATAAGACGATCGGCAAGGGTCGATTTCCCATGGTCGATATGGGCGATGATCGAAAAATTTCGAATAAACTTTTGGTCCATGGATGTGCTTTGAATCCCTACTCAGTGAGTCATTTTAGGTGAAAACTTCGCTAGACAGTACCATAAGGTAATAATCTAGGGAACTTTCTTTTCCACGAATAGGTATAACAGTGGCGTAACCTCTGAAGGCCACTTCCTCTTCATCGTCATCGTCGACAACTTCACCTTCGATGGCCTCTCCGTTCTTTTTCCCCATTTCCTTGGTCAGCATTTCGCCAATTTCAGATTTGACCGGAGTATCGTCATCATCATCGTGCTCATCGTCATCTTCACTTTCGTGCTTTTTTAGAGGAATAACAACTTCTTGGTTATCAATCTTGGAACGACGCTTAATGGCAAGCTCGTAGCTTTCAATAATATTTTTAGGAACGAGGGTTTCCGTCATTTCCTTATTGATGACATCTTCAGACTGAACCTGAAGGATGTCGTACATTCTGTTATTAATGTAAATTAGTTTACCTTCGGCATTGGCCACCAGAATCGGCTTCTTTACCAGGTTGGCAAGAGCATCAAACTTTCTGACCTCAACATGAATTTTGTCTGCACGTAGTTCTTCGAAAACTTTAAAACTCTGAATCATTTTATTCATCTCACGAGCGATCTCGCCGATTTCATCGTCCTGAGAATAATAGATTGAAACGTCAAAGTTACAGTCTTGAAGCTCACGAATAGCGTCTTTAATTTTCTTGAAAGGAAGGGCAATTTTCCCAGGAACAACAAGTCCTAGAACAATGGTACCTAGAAAGCCGATAATCAAAGTGATCATCATATTTCTTTTGGTCTCTTTAATGATCTGTTTGATTTTTCTGTCGCGCTCTTCACTTTGAAAGTATTGAAGATCCTGGAACTCTGTAAAAGAGTCGAGAATTTTATCGGCCAGCTCTTCAATGGATTGCATCCCAAGAGTGTCCCGATGAAAAAGAGATGTCTTCGATAAAATCACTCGTAACGAATCCACATAGGAAAGCATTTGGGCAATCACTTTTTTCACGTCCGGATCTCTATAAAGAGAATCTAGAGTCTGAAGCTCAGAAGTGAAACTGTCACAAAGATTGAGAATTTTATCGACCAATTCTTTTTTGATATTTTGTCTGTTTGAAGATTGAGTCAAGATCTTACGTTGATTACGTAATAATGAAACAGCAGTAATTCTGATCGAGTCAGTAAGGAGTGAAACCTTATTTGACTTCAACGTAATTTTTTCAATTTCTTTATTGAGTGAGTTCAAGTGATGAAACACTGTAAAAGAGAGAACCAACACCACTAGGTTGGCGACGATAAAGCTTGTTGTAACTCTACTTCTAAGCGATAAGTTCACTCATTATCCTTCAGCGAGATCCGCAAACAATTTATTGAAGTTCTTTTCACTTCCCACCAAAACTACAATGTCATCGGCTTCAATTACATCCATTGGCATTGGGCAGTCATTGATCTCCACACGATAGGCTGATTTACCATCTTCTGAAATAAATGGCACTCGCTTTTGAAGAGCAACAATATTGAGAGAATAATTTTGTCTGATTTTTGATTCGACCAATGTTCGGCCTTCAAATTTTTTCCCAAGCTTTAATTCCACAATCGAATAACCAGCTGCGAAGTTATAACGTTGAAGAACGTGAGGAGCAACAATCTTTGAAGCGATAATCTCCCCCATTTCCTCTTCAACTTTAATAATTTCAGAAGCACCAATTTCGTGAAGAACGTGCTCATGCAATGCTGAAGTGGCACGTGCAATAACTCGACCTACCCCAAGCTTCCTAAGCATCGCAACGGCCATGATCGACATCTCAATCGAGTCACCAATCGCAACAACTGCGGTATCAACATCAGAAATATTTTGAGAACGAAGTGATCTCTCATCTGTCACATCTAGTTGAACAGCATGAGTCACACGGTCTTTGATTTTATCAACGAGCTCAGGTTCTTTATCGATAGCAATAACCTCTGCGCCTTTTTCAAAAAGACGCACAGCTGTCTTTGCACCAAAAGTTCCGAGTCCAATAACTGCTACCATCATAAGCTTAGTCCAGTAATTCCTTTAATATCAATATCATATCACCCAATCATGATCCGCCCGTCAGGGTAGTCAAATTTTCCTCTTTCATCCGCTCGCTGACCAATGGCCAGGATCAAAGTCAGCGGACCAATCCTTCCAATCAACATCACAATGCTGATCATAAACTTGCCCCAAGTAGTCAGGAATCCTGTAATCCCCAAGGACAACCCCACAGTTCCTCCGGCCGAAATAACCTCGAAGAAAATAGTCAGAAAGGATTGTTCTGTTTCCAACCTCATCATCACCAAAATAAAAATACTAGTGATCAAAATAGAGAAAAAAGTCAGGGCAATCGCCCTTACAACAATTGGGCCAGGAATTGTCCTATCAAGCATTCGAACATGCTTGTCACCTTTAAGGGTTGAAATAATAGACTGAATAAGAATCGCCAATGTCGTTGTCTTCACCCCACCTGCGGTAGAGCCAGGAGAGCCCCCAATAAACATAAAAAGAGTCATCCCATAAATGGTGTACTGATTGAGATTATTAAATGGAATGGTATTAAAGCCAGCCGTCCTTAAAGTAACAGACTGGAAAAGTGAAATTTGAATTTTATCCCAAAGAGAATAACTATCGAGAGCATTGAGAAACTCTCCAAAGAAGAAAAGACCAGCTCCTACAATCGTCAACCCCAAAGAAGTTGCGATAACAACTTTTGAGTGCATTCCAATTCTTGAAAGTTTTTTCTTCGTGGTTATTACTGCTGTCAATTCTTTAAGAACAATGAAACCTAATCCACCAGCTGTAATCAAAATCATGACGGTGAAATTCACCAAAGGATTGGTTGAATAGGATTCAAGAGAAGTATCAAAAAGAGAAAATCCAGCATTACAAAAGGCCGAAATCGAATGGAAGAATCCGTAATAAAGAGCCTTCGAAAACTCAAATCCTTCAAAGGTAAACGCAATCGTCAAAACAATGCCACCCCAGAGCTCGATAAAAAAAGTGTATTTGATGATATCAATGATCATCTGAAAAAGTTCATCCAAACTTGAAACGTCAAGAAGATCCTGCATGATGATTCTATCTTTCATGCCGATGCTCTTTCCGAGAAGAATAGTCATCGAGGAATATAAAGTCATAATAGAAAGACCACCAATCTGAATCAAAATCAGAATGACGACTTGACCAAACATTGAAAAATTCTCAGTCATGGATACAGTTGCCAAACCTGTCACACAAGTTGCCGAAGTCGACATGAAAAGAGCATCGATAAATGAGATAGCTTGCCCTTCCTTACTCGAAACAGGAAGCATCAATAAAAAAGTTCCAAGAAAAATAACTGCCGAAAACGACAGGATAACCATCTGAGCTGGTTTGAGTTTTAACTTTTGAAAAAGTTGGGAGCCAACGGGATTGAATTTCTTGATGAAGTCTTCATCTGAATCATCATCGTAAAGAGCTAGTACTGAAGAAAGAAGATGGGCCGAAGAAAACCAGAAGGCAAACTCCATATCCCCCCAAGTCAGAATCAATGGTATGAAAACGACCAGTGAAAAAATGTAACGCCTTAAAAAGTCATCAAGACTTTGGGAGTTGATGAAGTTGACTATCACCACTAGCAATAAAACGATGGGCACACCCCAAACGCCATAGCCCAAAATATTTTCAATGAGTTTTTCATCCCATCCTACAGGAAGCTTCTTCGTTGTTTTCAACGAGTAAAGTAGTATGAAACTCCCATTAAAAAAGAGTTCCAAAAGGAACGGGATTTTTTGCATGAACGAGGTCATAAATATATGATAATCCTTTATCAATGTTAATTGATGAGATGCACCTTTTTGCCTCTAAAGGCCAGACACATGACTAAAAAAGTCCAGTTCAAAATCGACCATATGGATCCCTTGGGCCAAGGTGTGTCAAAAATTTCCGACAAAATCGTTTTTATTCCTTCAACACTTCCAGGTGAAGAAGGTGAAGCTGAAATTTTAAAAGAAAGTAAAGGCGTGGCTTTTGCCAAACTTATTCATTTAACAAAAAAATCACCAGATCGAATTGAACCTCAATGTCCACACTTCGAAACATGTAACGGATGTCATTACCTTCATACTGATTACAACCATGAACTCAACTTTAAGAAGAATTCTCTTCAAAAAGATTTTCAAAAATTTGAAGAGTGCTGCGAAGTAGAAACTCTCAAAGCCCCATCCAGAATGGCCTACAGAAATAGAGTTCAACTTCATTACAACAAAAAGATCGGACTGATTGGCTTCCACGGCTACAAAAGTAATCGCATTATTGATGCAAAAAATTGCCAAATCTTCGATCCTAGTATGAAAGAAGTATTCGACGATACGATTCAAAATTTTCAATCCCTACTTAAGGGTGAACCATTAAAAGGTCATATCGAAATTTACCTTAACGGAAATGAAGTCAAGCGCACATTTAATAAGCCCTATAGTGAAGGTGGATTTTCCCAAGTTAATAAAGAAATGAATCAAAGAGCATTGGATTTGATATCAAATCAACTAGAAGACAGCTCAACCGAAGGTTTGATTCTTGATCTTTTTGGTGGCTCTGGAAATCTAACGCGAGGCCAAAAGAATTCGACCCTAGTTGTGGATATCTACCCAAAAGATAAAACTGAAGGACATCAGTCCTTTTTAAATCTGGATCTTTTCAATGAGAACAGTCTGGATGAGATTATTGAGACCGTTGACCGAAGAGCTGTCACTCATTTAGTAATCGACCCACCCAGAAGTGGTTTCAAACAACTTGAAGAATATGTCGAAGCCTTCAGGCCCCAAAAAATTGTCTATATGAGTTGTAAACCCTCAACCATGTCCCGAGATGTGATCCCTCTCCAAGAAAATTACAAAATGCAAAAATTGGTTCTTCTTGATTTTTTTCCCTCTACTTTTCACTACGAAGGACTCATAGTGCTCGAGAGAAAGACAAACTGAAAATGTTGCACTTCGTTCAACTGCTTTGTACAATATTTTTAGGTATTTCCATCATTAACTGACTTTTTTAATCGGGCAACCATTATGAAAAAAAATATTCTTTTGATCATTCTCACAATCATCACTGTTTCTTGTTCTTCTTCTTCAAAAACAGAAAAAAGAGATCTGTCGGAAGATGAGAAAAAGGCCCAACTCCACTATGCACACGGAACAGAAAAACTTGTTCAAAAAAATTATACGATGGCCCTCAACCATCTTTTGAAAGCTGTAAAAGCTGATCCAAAAAATCCAAAAGTTCACAACAATCTTGGGATGGCCTATTACTTCAAAGGCAAGCTGGATAAGGCGATCGAACATCTTCAAGTTGCCATTGATCTTGATACCGAAAACTTTGATGCGCTTAACAATCTCGCTTCAATTTATTTCAAGCAAGGGCGATTCGAGTTGGCGAAAACTCAATATCAAAAAGTTCTATCCCACTTGGATTATCCACACCTGTACCGAACTCATTACAACATGGCACTTATTTATCTAAGGGAAGGAAGTGAGTCTAAGGCGAGAAATCACCTTAACCAAAGTATTACTGAGAGCAATGACTACTGCCCAAGTTACTTCCTCCTTGGAAAATTGGAATACAATGTCAAAAACTTCAATTCTGCTTATGAAAACTTTCACAAAGCTGGTCTAGGAACCTGTTACACCGAAGTTGCTCCAGTATTTTGGAAAGGAAAAACCCTTCTCGAGCAGAACAGACTCTTCCAGGCGGAGCAGATTTTCCGTGATCTGATCAAGAAACACCCGAACACTGTGTACGCCAGACGAGCTGCGGTGGAACTAAGAGATATCAAAAGAAGGGAAATCCTTGCCAGAAAGGTTAGACAACAGAATTTTCAGTATAATAATATTGAAAAACCACTTCAGTCTAAAAATGAAGAAGAAAATGAAGTCGTAGAAAGCCCATCTTTCTGAGTAAAAGGACAAACTCATAAACGACAAAACTGAAAACAATATTGAAGAGCATGAGGAATTTGGCGAGCCAACAATTGGCGCCTATCTGAGAATGGAAAGAGAGAACCGTGGTCTCTCTCTCAAAGTTATCAGTCAGCACACAAAAATCAGTGTCACCATGCTACAACATCTCGAAGATGAAAACTTCGACATGCTTCCAAACAAAGCTTACGTTAAAGGCTTTATCAAATCAGTTTCTAAAGCTCTCGGTCTTTCCGAAAGTGTCGCACTCGAAATATATGATGAAACTCTTAGAAGAAGAGAAGGGCGAACTCAAAATTCCAAAGAAAAGAAAAAAGAAAAAGCTCCAGAGCATCATGTTTCTGCAGAAGTTCCAAAACCAAAAGCTGAAGGCGACTCCGATGCAGAATCTGAACCTGTCTTCAAAATGGGACTCGTTGCACTTGCTGCTCTCGTCATTATTGGTTTTGTAGTCGTCCTCAATACACCTTCTGACAAAGAGGCCAAGAAAGAAGAAGAAAATGCTGCTGTAGTTGAAGCAACCGCAACTCCTGAGCCAACAATGACAATTACACCAAAAACATTGACGGCAGATACTCCGCTTCGAAATGAAAGTATGATAGCGGCCAATACAACTGAAGATGAGCCTGAAGATACTGATGAAGTAGAACCAACTCCATTGGCCACAGCAACAGCAACTCCAGTCCCAACCAAGACTGCGACACCTGTACCGACGGCTACTCCAACCCCAGTTCCTACCAAGACTCCGACTCCTGAGCCGACAAAGGCTGCTGAGAAACAAGTAGAGAAAAAAGAAGATAAGAAAGCCGAAGAAGAAGTTGAGTTTAGAAAATTTACTCGTGATCTATATGGATTTGAGACGGAAGGTGCAACAGAAGCACTAAATCAATATGTACCTAAGTCTTATCAAGTTTCAGTTATTGAAGGTAAGCAAAACGTATTTATCAAAGCTATATCTGGAGATACCTGGCTTACCTATAAAGCTGATAGTGATCCCATTAAGAAATTCATCCTGAAAGAAGGTCGTCACCTTATCATTCGTGGTGATGAAATCATCGCTTTTCTAGGAAATGTAAAAGTAACCAAAATCTTCCTTAACAATAAACTTCTCGATATCGAGTCTCGCTCAGGAGTTAAGTCTCTTGTCTTCCCACAAGAAAAGAAAGACAGCTACAGACTCCCATTGTTCATTTACAACAATAAAAAAGGAACAGTGATGACGAGTAAAGAGTACATGGAAGAAAACCCAGGTACTGTCGACTAGGACTGCCAGTCCAAAATCTTATAATAATAAAAAGCTGCTATGCCTGCGATTGCAGTAGGTAAGAAAACGATAATTGCGGCCGGAACTTGTCCCTTCTTGGCGAGACTGACTCCCCCAAAGAAAAGTGCGTAATAGCCAATCAAAATCACAAGGCTGATAAGTCCAGAGTTTCTCGACTTTCCTCTCCCCTGTTTGATTCCAAGAGCAAAACCTAAAAGGATAAAAATCAAAGTTTGTACTGGAGTATTCAATCTCGACCAGTACTCCAATTCAGATTTGGGAAGATTATCTTTCATCTCTCTCACCCAAGCCCCCTCTTCAGGGGTCAAATTACCTCTGCCCTCCAATTCTTTAACTTTGTTCTTATCCATTCGAACGCGACGCCTGAGCTCTCTACTGGTTCGCATTGAATCTTTGGTCACAAATCCAGGAGTGTAATCATTATTAAGAATTGGAAAATCATACTCTTCAAAAATAATATTTTCCGAATCATTTTTACCCTTCCAGGACTTTGTAATCGTTCCACTGGTCAAATGCATACGAATAGAAGGAATGTCCCAAGAGCCTGAGTACTGCTTGATCAAAGCTCCATTTTTCGCAACGATGACTTGTTCTTCATTCCGTCGATTTATATGAATGAAGACATTCTCCATTAAGTTTCCACCTTCATCGACTTTCTCAGCGAACAAAGTGACGTTTGGAATTTCAGTGAAAAAGTTTTCAGCTTTGATATCTGTCAACATTCCTCTTGAGGTCAATTTCACGATTGTGTTTTTAAACTGAGTTTTACTCAAAGGAATTAGATTCATATTTAAAGAAAAAATCCCAAGCGCAGCTATACTTCCAAGAATCAAAAGCGGAAAAAAAAGTTTATGTTTAGTAAGACCAAACGAACGCATGGCAACAATCTCAGAGTCTTCAGACATTTTATTGAGGGTATAAATTGTGGCAAAGAGTGCTGAAAGTGGAATGGCCATTGGAAGAAAAGAGATCGCAATATGGCCAGTCAGTTCTAATACCGTACTGAAATCTACTCCTTTATTGATCACAATCCTAACAATTCGAAAGAGTTGAAATGTTAGGAGAAACGCCACGAAAAAAAACGTGCTCAACATAAAAGGCGGAATAAAAGTTGCGGCTAAATAGCGCTGAGCAATACCAAACATATATTCAACTCGTCATTTAGACAGAAGTGACCATTCATGCTAGTTTAACCCGCTAATTTATCTTAATCAATGAACCTAAGTTTTAAGGAGTCATCATGAATATCGTCGTTCATTATAACGCAACAGAACATGCTACCAATGATCTGGTTATTCTTCCTGCTTTTTCAAAAAGTGTAAAAGTTAAAGGCAAAGAAGAAACTCAATTGATCAACACTCATTGGCCAAAAGAAGTTAAAGATAATTTCAACGCTATTGCTGCTTCCAGACATTATAAAGGAAACACAGGAGAGCACTTCATTCTTCACGTTGGTGATACAACTGTTCTTCTTTGGGGAATGGGAGACAAAACCAAACTTGATAATGAAGCTATCAGAAGATCAGCAGCAAATCTTTTCAAACATGTAAAAGATCATCACGATGAAGTTTCATTTGTGGTTGATGCAATCGTTAAAGGAAATAAACTTCCTGAGACTCTTGAAGTTTTTGCAGAGGCTCTTCATATGACTGGTTATGCTTATGACAAGTACATGAGCAAAAAAGCTACCAATAAAGTTAAGACTTGGTACTTCGAAACAAAAGAAAAGAAAGCAAAGGCCAAGGCTTGTGACAAAGCTCTTGAAACAGCAAAAATCATTGGTGATGCGATTGCTTTTGCAAGAGATCTTGTCAACGATCCACCAAACCACTTAGACTCTGTTGCTTATGCAAAACTCATTGAAAAAGATACAAAGAATCTTAAGAGAGTTAAGTACAAGCACCTTGGAAAGCCAGAGATGACGAAAGAGAACATGAATCTCTTTCTTTCAGTGAACGCTGCCTCATCTCATGATCCAAGACTTGTTCATTTGACTTACACTCCAGCTAAAGTAACTAAAAACACTAAGCATATTTGCTTTGTTGGAAAAGGTCTGACTTTCGATACTGGTGGTCTCTCACTTAAACCATCAACTTCAATGGTTAACATGAAATTTGATATGGCCGGTTCTGCCACTGTATACGGTGCCTTCAGAGCAGCTGCCATGTTACAACCAAATGTAAAAATGACTTGTATTCTAGGTATTACTGACAACGCTGTTTCTGAAACAGCAACGAAGCCAGACTCTATCGTCAAAGGTAGAAATGGAATGACAGTTGAAATCCTCAACACAGATGCAGAAGGAAGACTTGTTCTTGCTGATTGCCTCGACTACGCATGTGATCTTAAACCAGATTGCATCATTGACTCTGCAACTTTGACTGGTGCTTGCTTGATGGCATTTGGAAATGAAGTATGTGGGATGATGGGTAATGACCCAAAACTTACTGAGAAAATCAAAAAGTCTGCAGGTGCTGTTAATGAATACATTTGGGAACTTCCAATCATCGATGAGTGGAGAAAAGATATGAAATCTCCAATCGCTGATCTTAAAAACATTGGAAGTGGTGGTGCAGGAACTGCAAAAGCTGCAGCTTTCCTTGAGTACTTCATTAAGAACGATATTTCTTGGGCCCACCTTGATATCGCTGGTGTTGGAGATAGCTCGAAACACCTTCCTTACTGTCCACCAAAAGGTGCTTCAGGTCTTATGATCAGAACACTGACTCACTTTGCACTTAACTCATAAGGTAAATGAGCGGACGATTTAAAATAGTTTTAGTAGCGCCCGAAATTCCCGGTAACACTGGGAGTATCGGGCGTACTTGTTTGGCCCTAGATGCTGAACTTATTCTCATCAAACCTTACGGCTTCGATCTCTCTGAAAAAGCTGTACGCCGGGCCGGTCTCGATTATTGGAAGTACGTTAAAATCAAAGAATTTGAATCATGGGAAGAATTCATGAATTCAGAAAAACCACTTTTCGATCACATGTACTTCATGACCAAAAATGCTGAAACGACAATTTTCGACGCTAAATTCAAGCGCCACGGATACTTGGTTTTCGGCTCAGAAACCCAGGGGCTTCCCCCAGAGCTTCTCGAGAAATACCAAGACCGCTCATTTTCTCTACCCATGTATGACAGGAATATCCGAAGCCTTAACCTCTCAAATGCTGCAACTGCAGTAGCTTACGAAGCCTTAAGGCAAATTGAACTACTCTAAATTTTTGAATGTTTTACACATCTCTTGCGAAAGCAGGACCTCAATTATATGACCCAAGATATGGAAATCATGACTCCTTATCGCGAGGAAACGGAAAACATTGAAGTCGAGGTAGCACCTGTCTATCTCTCTGAAGAAAGCGCGCCTGCCAAAGGCCAGTTCTTTTATATGTATGCTGTTCGAATCACCAATCATCGCGACGAACCTGTTCAACTTCTTTCAAGAAAATGGATGATCAGAAATGGTCAGGGTGAAGTGAAAGAAATTGAAGGCGAAGGAGTGATTGGGGAACAACCGTGGATCAAACCGGGTGACACTTATACTTATCGATCCTTTTGTCCTCTGACTACACCTACAGGTAACATGAGAGGTTCATATTTCTTCGAGAACGAGTCCGGAGAAGAAATTGAAGCCAGAGTACCTCTTTTCTTTTTCCGTATGGTGGACGCTCCTGGCAACCCTCAGGGCCTCTATTCTGAACTTCAAAATCTTTAATTCATTTCAATTTTAAACATAAAAAAACCCGGCCGAAGCCGGGTTCTTGTATCTAAAAATGATGAAGATCAAATTAGAAAGCGTAAGTCATTCCAACTCTGGTCATTAGGTTGTCTAGAGTAAGAATCCCAGCTGAACCACCAGCAGCACGTCCAGCAGCTGCAGTAGTTGTACCAACCATACCGTCAACACTCAATTTTCCAAAAGTCAAAGAGGCTCCACCTTTAACAGCAACTTGGTTACCAAGAGTTTGCTTAATCTCTTCAGTACCGGTGTTAGTTGTTGTTCCAAAAGTACCATTAATTGCCGCTCTAGCATAAGAATCTACTTTTGAAGCGGTGATACCTTTGTTTTTCACGTTCCCCATAAGGTTACCAGAAACAGACCCTCTCCAAGTCAACCAGTCAGTTGCTTTGGCTTCAAAACCAACAACCAGTGGGATAATAGTTTGATCAAGTTCTGCAGGGGCTCCTGTATAAGCAATTTCTACTTTAGTATTTCTATAATATACCTGAGTGTAAATTGTTCCGCTACCAGCACTTTTTTCGACACCATAACCTAGCCACATTTGGGAATATTTACCCTCTACTGCTGTTGTCTGGGTTGCATTTTTCAGATCCCATGAAGCTGACTTGTAGTTGGCAATGACTTTACCCATTCCCATCATGTAAGAACCACCAACATGGAAAGCTGTTTTTCCGTCAAATTCTTCTG
>SBGE01000300.1 GCA_006226755.1 Deltaproteobacteria bacterium
CGGATTATCTTTGAAAAATCAGGATATTTATTTCGGAAATGTCATCGGTATGAAACCCGTTTCAGGAATTAAAAAAAGAAATGAAGGTTTTCCACAGATTGGTTATCTCCAACCAACTAAGGGCAATGTGTATGATACATATTTACTTTTGCCTACTGGTGCAAAACTCTATGGCCAACAAACTGATGAGGGGAAGTTTAATGTTCGCCATTTCGTTTCACATTCTGGTTTTCGGATTGATTCTGCATTCGAGCAAAGATTTCAGTCTTTTTCTTGGGGAGATGTAAAAGCGTATCAACCAACGACCAATACTCTTGCTCCCCAAATTCTAGTCACTCGATTTAAAAATGGGGATCTTTATATCGGAGAGGGAAAGGGTTATAAAGCTTATGGTTTTGGTTATTTGAAAAAACAAGATGGAATGGAAGTATGGGGATGGTTCAAAAATAATTCCCTTCATGGGGACGCTTTAGAGCAAAGGTCTGATCGCAATCTCTATGCTGGATCGTATAAAAATGGAAAAAGAGATGGCATTTTCTATCACACTGGATATGTTCCTTCATATAAGTTTACAAAGAATCTGAATCTTGCAAAATTTCAAAGTATTGATCAACAGTTTCAAGAATTAGAAAGATGGTATTACGAAAATAAAGGCAAAGAAGAGAATCTTGCAGAAGCTCCTTTTAAAGAAGATTATGCTTTAAATGTAAATGTAGATGAAATTCTAAATTATAAACTTGAGTACGATTCAAAAGCTGAAAGACCTTGGCAGCTGCTAATAACTGATAACACTATAAAAAATTATTTTCGAGGACTAAACGCTGAGGTCTATTATCTCGGCCAGCATTTTGGAGCCACATCTCCTGGCCATTCCACAATGATTAAAGACCTACCTTCCAAAAATTATTTTCTCGCAGGTGATATCTATAAAAATGGTAAAAAGACCGGAGTGTTCAAGTCTCAAAAACTATCTCTTTGTAAGATACATCTTAAAGATTTCAATTTTGGTGATTTAAACTCTAAAAGACCGATTAGTTTTTTTGCTGAAAATTGTCAAAACGGAAGCCAATCATTTTCTTCTTCCGTAATGGTCAATCAATCTATGTCTGTAGCCATTTTTAATGCCAAAGTCGTTAATGGACAATTGGTAACTGGTGATTCTCATATTTATGATTACTCCAAAACTGGATTCATTGGGAAAATTGCAGATGGTAAATATCAAGGTGATGTGAAATTCATAAGAACGAGAATGGATGGAGATAAATACCAAACATTTGTTAATGGAAAAAGTCACGGATTATTGGAAATTCCTGGATTTTATCAAATCGAAAATAAAAATGGCCTTGCTCAAGGAAGAGGATCCTTTTATGAGAATGGGTATCTTTATACCGGCAAGTATATCAATGGCTTTAGGGTTGGGAAATTTAGTTTTACCAACATATTTAAAAACACCAACGGTAGTGTTTACTTTAATAACAAAGGGCTCCGTCATGGAGAATTTGAAGAGAAAGATCAAAACGGACGTATTCAGCAGAAGTATTCCTATGTGAATGGGAGGAAGTCGGGCAAGGGAATCTGCTTTTATGAGAAGACAAGTGAAGCATGCGAATTTAGAGATGATAAAAGGATTGATACTCTTTGGACAAAGAGACAACAAAGGATAGAACAGGATAGAGAACAGGCTAAACGTTGGCTTGAAGATTATTATGCCAGGAAAAAGCTAGAAGAAGAGGAAGAGCGAAAGAAAAAAGCTGCTTACGAAGAAAAGCGTAGAAGAGAAGATGAAATTCAGGCCAGAATTCAAAGATCAGCTAGAGAATATGATGAACAGCAGTTTAGAAATCAATATCAACAAATACTTCAAAACCAGAGGAACTATACAAACTTTTATTCAAATTTCACAAATACTGGTAGTGGAGTCCCGTCGGTACCTGCTGTCTCTTCCAAACCAGCACAAAGACAATCTGGAGGTTCATTTTCTTCAGGTGGAAGTATAAAGCTTAAGAAACAAAAAATTTATAAGAGATGTGAGCTGACTCAAAACTATGAAGGCCAGCGTTTTGCAACTTATTATGATTGTAATGATCAAGAGGCAACTCTGCCTAGTGCTAGAAAAGAATTACAAAGAAAAATTACACATTATGCTGACACTATCAGAATTCAAAAAGAGCGTCAGGCAAAAGCAAAAAGAGAAGACATACAATTTCAAGACAAAAGAAATGATGCCTGTGTAAGACATCTCAGTCGTGGAGGCAATGTCTGTGATAAAGTTTGCGCTGGAAGTGAACAGGCAAAGAATCAAAAATGTAAGGCAGGAGCTTTATAAAAAAAGGCCTCTTTCGAGGCCTTTTTTATTTCAATTTAATTATCGTTTATTCAGTAGTAGGTTCTTCATCTCCAAAAAGTCTTTGGAGTCCTGTCGCATTATAGCGATTGGTGATCACTTGAAAAATTGAGACATCATCGCGATCAATAATGTCATTTTGGTTCTTGGCATAGTTATATGACTTATCCATGAATCCATCTTCGATTTTTCCAGTTGATCCTGTT
Source organism: Deltaproteobacteria bacterium (assembly GCA_006226755.1). Taxonomy (GTDB): domain Bacteria; phylum Bdellovibrionota; class Bacteriovoracia; order Bacteriovoracales; family Bacteriovoracaceae; genus M0603. Next base: position 2,551 of record SBGE01000300.1, read on the forward strand.
TCTCCAAAGTTAAGATTGAAGTCTTTTTTCTTCTGAACTTTTTTGGCCATCAGACCTTTTCCGCCACTGAACATAACCTTTTTAAGGGCAGGGTTCTGTTTCGCAGCTTTAAGTGCTTTGGCCAACCCTGGTGAAGAGATGTTTGAAGCAGGCTGTGCGAATAGTTCTCCCTGAACTGATTTGAGTGCAGCAGGGGAGAGTTTGTTGATCATTGCCTTAGCGTCTGATGCTTTAAAAGAGATCGGTTTTAAACCAGCGATTTTTCTATCTTTATTAAGCTTTTCCATCAATTTATTTCTAGCTTTTCCAAGTGTGATCGCAGATTGAGTTAATCCCGCAGCGTTCAAGCCAGATGGGGAAGTGTTTCCATTGGTGATATCGTTGATATCTTTAAGAAACTTATTATGACTATTGGCAAGCCCTGGCATGGTGATTCTGGCAGATGCCGGAACTTTGTAACAGGCATTATTTCCACTTTTATCTTTAAGTTTTTTACACTTACATTCGGCATCGAACTTTCGATCTCT
>SBGE01000097.1 GCA_006226755.1 Deltaproteobacteria bacterium
AAAAAGAATTCATAGAGATTTTTTTGTATCTCAAGAAACTTATAACCAATGGGTTGTGCACGTTTTTTCGCTTTAACACCAGCTAAATGTGAGGGAAGGAAGAAAAGTGCTTCCAACAAGCTCCCGACGAGTATCAAAATTACAATAATTGGAATCTCACGAGTAAATTGTCCTACCAAACCAGGTATCATGTAGATGGGAAGAAAAGCGATGATGGTCGTCATAATGGTACACATAACAGGCTTAAAGACCTTCATGGTTCCCTCGACCACTGGATTCTTTGTTCCCTGTCGTTTTTCTGAGTAGACACTTTCAGCAATGATAATTGCGTCGTCAACAATCATACCCAGTACAACAATGACTCCACAAAGCGATATTCCGTTTATTCCGACATCGAGGAAACTCAAAAAACAGAGCGAAATGGCAATCGACATTGGAATACCAAAGGCCGTCCATATAGCAATCGGATATTCAAAAAAGATAAGAAGAACAACTAAAACTAATACCAGACCAATAACAATATTCTTGTAGACCATCATCAATCGATCTCTGGTCTCAATTGAGAGATCATGAGTAGTAACAAAATCCATACCCTTCGGAGCAATTTCTGTTTTATATTGATTTACAATAGATTTAATATCTTCAATTGTTCTTATGATGTCCGCTGATGGGCGCTTGTATAACCAGAGGGCTTGTCCTTTTTTCCCGTTATAGCGAGTAATAATATTAGCTCTACTAAACGAGTTTTCTATTGTCGCGACATCTTTCAGGAAAACTCTTTTTCCAGCAGTGTTCGATCTGATAATCATATCATTGAGATCATTAATACTTGTGAACTCTGAAATTGTGAGAATGCCAACCTCACTGGTAAATGACTCCAGCTTTCCGCCACTCTCTCGAAGTTTGTTCCTCTCAATGCTTCTAATCACATCGTCAAAAGAGACTTGATACTCATTGAGTTTATCCAAATCAAGACGGATCTGGATTTCTTTTTTCCTCTCGCCACTAATTGTAACTTTTGAAACTGATGATAGTTTCTCTAGTTTTCTCTTCAAAACCTTCAAGTGTTCATTGATTTGAGCATAACTTCCTTCGTCCCAAACTATTGCGATATCATAAATAGGAAAATTTTCTACTTTAACTTCAAAGATATTTGGCTTGGCGATCACTTCTTCAGGAAAGTCTGAAATATTGTCGACTGCTCTTCTAATATCATCTTTTACGGACTGAATATCTTTATACGATTGATCTAAAGTAATGATCACTCGAGACTGATCCTCCATTGATTTAGAAGTCGTCTCTTTGATTCCTTCAATACCCTTTATCGCAAGTTCCACTTTATTCGTAACATTAATCTCAACATCTTCAGGCGATGCACCGGGATAAAATGTATTCACTTCTACTTTGTAGAGATCAACACGAGGATAACTCGTTCGCTTAAGAGTGATGAATGAAAAGAATGCTCCAAGCAAAATGAAAACGATGATCAGCCTGATCAGCAGATGGTTGGTCGTCATGTATTGGACTATTTTTCTCATTTCGCCTGTAGTATTAAGGGTTTATTCTATTATATGAAATCTTTGACACAGGTTCACTATGAGTAAAACTGACCACCCTATAATCATCATAGGGGCAGGGCCAGCAGGCCTTAAAACTGCTTCTGAGTTGATCAAAAGAGATCTTAGGGTCACCTTGGTGGATCAATTTGCCGATCCAGGAGCTTCATGGAGGCAAATGCCTGCTCATTTGAAGCTTGTTTCCTACTGGAAATCTAATTGTCTCGATTCAATAGATTCCCCACATTTTGAGGCGAACGCTCAGATCAAGGCATCGGAGTTTCATCAATACCTGAGTCAATATGCCAATAGAATGAATCTTAATATCATCAAAGATCATATTTCTTCTGTAAAAAAGGATTCCAAAGGAAACTTTGTTATCCAGGGGCAGGAGAAGAGTTATCAAGCTCAGGTTGTTGTTAATGCTACAGGATATTATTCAAATCCCACCTATCCTGATTTTCTAGGAATGCATGAGACGAATTTAACAATTCTTCATTTTAAGGATTTCGTGTCTGCGGAAAACTTAAAGAGCAAATATCCTGATTTGAAAAAAATATTACTCATCGGAAAAAGACTATCCGCTGGTCAATTGATAGAAGAGCTACACTCTGATTTTGAGCTTCATCTTTCAGCTCGCTCTGCGATCGAGCACTCTTCTATGCCTTTTATTTATCATTTTTTTCTTTCAAAGCTTGATGTGTTCGAAAAAATTACACTTTTGCTCAAAGGATTGAACTTTAAAAAGAAACTCGATGTCCCAATGGAATACCAGGCGTTTAAATTAATTCAATCTAAAGGAATTAAGATTCATCCCAATATCAAATGCATCCATAGCGACTGTGTTGAGTTTGAAGATGGTGAAAAAATAAGTCCTGATTTAATACTGCTTGCGACTGGTTTTGCTCCTGAATTGAAACATCTCCCTAAGGACTCTTCAAATATAAGCAGTAATGACTTTGAATCTGAAAACATTTCAAATCTTTTCTTTATTGGATTGGATAATCAAAGAAGTTTTAGAAGTCGTTTTTTAAGGGGCATCAGAGACGATGCCCCAGAATTAGCAAATATCATTTCGAATCGGTTGGCTCAGTCTTAACTGAGCGCATGGCCATCTTCTTCCCAAATTCAATGGATTGATTTCGCGAAAGGTTTAAACCACTTTTTGAAATAGCAAATTTATATCCATGTAGAAAGTTTGTATAAACAGTAGGTCCAAAACCAATTAATTCTTCTGCAATCTTTACGGCCTCAAAAGACGGTAGATTTGGCCCAGAACGACTTACAAGATACTCAAAAAGATGAACAAATTTCTTTCCGACTGATTCTTTGAAACTCTCACCTTTCTTTGCCACATTCGCAGCCAATTCAGCACATTTCTTGTTTGGCATATCTAGCCCATTTCTTGAACCACATAACCTTAAAATTTCATTGAACGTTTCTTGAGAATTTTTTTGATCACCATCGAATTTATCTGACAAAGTCAAAGCGACATTTACTGACGTCCT
>SBGE01000039.1 GCA_006226755.1 Deltaproteobacteria bacterium
ATTGACCACGATGGATCCGCCCTTCTAGACGTAGATGGCAAGATGACCAAGGTTATAACTGGTTCACTTTTTATGAATTGATTGAGTCTGAGATATCTCGAATTTCTTTCTTGATTAGGTTTTCAGCCAGATCAGGAATAACTTCCCAAGCTATCTGCTCAACCTTGTCTCGACAAAGCTCTCTCACCATTTCTTCAATCATTGGTTTCAGAGATTCTGTGATGGAAGCCAGAATTTCTTCCTTATCGATTTCAACTTCGACGACTTGTTCATGCACATGAGAATGTTCTTCTTCAGCATGTTTATCGTGACGTTCAACTTCACGGTTTTCTAAAACTTCCAGATTATCTGACATGTCGACCATATCTGGATTTGCACCAGCGCCTTCAACATATTCACTAATAGTGAGTTCTTTTTCTGCCAACTCTTTATCATCCACGGCCCAAAATTCATCTGGAGAGACATCACTTTCAATTTCATTGGCCATATCTAACTGATCTCTAGATGGAGATTCAATCAAAGGATCTGTGATATCAAGTTCTTCATCATCTTCACTATCATCAGGGGCCAGATCTTCCAGTGAAACAAGTTTGGATTTTGGTTCATGACTTTCATCCAATGAACCAACAGTTGTTCCACCCATTTCTGGATAATCAAGATCATCACCTGCAGGAAGTCTTACTTCTTCACCATCTCTTGAGATTTCAAGTGTGGTATCAGATACCTGAACTTCCATTGTATCTTCGATATCTTCTTCATCTTCATCAAATTCTTCGACAGATGAAGCTGTCGTCACCATCTGAACACCTGATTCATCAATGACAGGAGGAAAGAGTGAACTATCATTAGAAGCACCAATCACACCAGGAACGCTCATTCCCCAAGACTCGATTTCATTATTTAATGCTGAAGTATTATCGGACACAGGCACTTCCTCTTCTTCCCAAAGACCGCCACTATTTTCCAATAGTGATTCATCTTCTTGACTAGGACTATCGACAACCCAGCCTTCAGAATCATTTATCAGGTCCTCGTCAACATCTTGCTTGAAGTAATCAGCGCCTTCTTCGAGAACAGACTCCTCATCGTCGTCATCAAACTCTGAATCTTCATCGTCGTTGAAATCATCTTCATCACGAGAGAGATGAATTTCTTCAGTTTTTTCACCAAGTTCGTCTTCATCGTCGGAATGGTCAAAACTATGGTCAACGCGAATTTCTTCAAATTCGGTCTCCTCATCCTCTTCTTCGCTATCATCTTGATCTTCATTAAGTGAAATCTCTTCGGTTTTCTCTTCTAGATCATCGTCATCTGTTTCAATTTCATCTTCATCATCATCTGACACGACAGATGCGCTGCCTGATTCGATGAGTTCAGTACATTTTTCAACAAATTTACTGCTTTCAAATGGTTTGACTATTTTATCTCGTACACCAATCTCTTCGAGTTGACCTTCATCAACCGAATCAAAGGTTCCAAGCATTACCAGAATATTTACACCAGGAGAGATTGCGAGAACTTCTTTTGCTAGATCATAACCACTTTTTGAATCGGCTAGATTAAAATCGAGAAGAATGAGATCGTATCTTCTTACTTTGATCTTATCGAACAGATCTTTTTCATTTTTACATTGCTCTAGCTCGTAGCCAGTATCGGCCAGAGTTATTCCAACAACTTTTTGAATGGTTAAACTGTCATCTGCTACTAGAATTTTTGCGCTCATAATTTCCTCAATAACATTTTCACCTAATCTCAATTACTTCGCAACAACTTGAGCAAAAATAGACAAAGAAAGTCAGGGTTAAAATTGAAGAAATATGGCCGATTGATTATCCAGATTACCTCTGGAATTTGCCAGAGTGAATAACTCGTCTATCTTTTCACTCTGTGGGATGTTTTTTTCAATAGTGTATGAAATCTCCTTGTCTTCTACTCTGGTATACACTCCATCTGTTAACATTATGAAAAGATCCTCCGGAAGGACTCGATATTCAGCCACTTGTAGGTGGAGATCGTCAAAAAGTCCAAAACCACTCATAGGGGCAGAACAGAATTGGGATTCATAATCATCTCTGGATATTGTTCTTAATGAATCTGGTTGAACTATCTTTTCAAGTCGTCCTTTCCTATAACGATAACAAAGGCAATTTCCGGTAGAAGCAAAGGTAATTATATTTTCTGCCAAAGCCGCACAAATTCCACTGGCACCACCGCGACTGGACATATCTTTATCTTGATTTTCCTTTTTGAGAAGACTGTGGGCCAAGTGAAGAGCATTGATCAAAGCATTTCCTTCGATCAGGTATTTATGACTGTAATAAAAAGGTAAAGTGGAATCGGGATCTCCTCCTATCTTTGTATAGAATTTTTTAACGGTCTCTTTTACCAACTCAACGGCCTTATCCCCTACGTTGGATCCTCCAAAACCATCAAAAATCAAAAAGAGATTATTAACCAAATCAACATCATGGTCATCTTCGTTGACTTGAAGAAAGGGTCCGGAATCCGTTCGGGCACTATAACTTTTTAATTTGATCATGCTTAATCCAAATAATCCTTCAATTTCTCGGTAGCCTTTTCATAATACTCACTATCAGAAGGTGAAATTTGTTGAACCTCCTGAAATTTTTCCTTGGCATCATTAAATAAACTTAGAGATTCGGAAATAATGGCTTCCCGATATATCTTTCTTGATCTGATCATCAGTTTCTCTCTGATATCATTCATTTCATTCAAGGCCTCAACATGAGTCGGATCACTCTTTAGAATTTCAGAATAAACCTCATAAGCTCCTTTCAAATCCTGGCCTTCACTTAGTGACCTGGCTTTACCAAGAAGAGGATTGATAGCATTTGCAAGTTCTCTCTTGGATTCATCCAACATTGAACTACCTTCTTTCATAAGATCTTCATCCATACCTTGCAAACGGAGGAACTCTTCTAGTTTCAGCATGGCATTATGCCATTCTTTCTTCAGGTAATAATTTTTACCAGGGGCAAGCTGGTCTACCATACGCTTTCTTTCAGCTTTTTTCTGGGCTTCTTCAATAGCTATTCTTTCTTGTTCTTTAACCCATGCATCAATTTCGATTTTCATTTGAGGAACGTCAAAGTTTTCAGGATCAAGTTCTAGAATTTGAGCGAAGAACGCTTGTGCCGCTTCTACTTTTTTCTCTTGAGTCGCTTCTTTTGCTCTTTCAACCAGTTCTTTAACCTTCTCCATTCTCTTTTTTCGTTCTATCTCTTCTTGTTTCTTTCTCTCCATTTCCTCAATTTTGGCAAGTCCTTGCTTGGCAAGATCATAGAGAGTTTTTGACTGCTTATATTCAGGAGTCATGGTGAAAATCTTTTCGAGTTCATCCATGGCCTCACGATACTTACCTTGATCAAAATATTCCTTTGCAATCTGGTAAGTTGAATCGAGGAATTCCAATTCTTGCGGTTTAAATTTCTTTTGCAGCTTAGGATCAGCGACTTTTACATTCTTACCATCGTCTTTGGCCTTAAGGCCTCTTTGCTTCTCATCGCCGGCCTTCGGTTTTGGCACCGGCTTAGGTTCTTCTTCCAAAAGAACCCATGCCGCCATCAAACCAACAGCTATATAGAGAAGTTTCTTTCTTTTTTCAGGGTCCTTAAGTGCATCTTTTGAAAAAAGCGAGTTACTTTTTGAAACATCAGCTCCGGCCGTATCGCCAAAACTTTCTCCATCAATGATGACATCACCTTCAGGCAGATCTGCATCATTAAAATTCTCATCAACTTCAATAATTTCCTGAACTTCGATCTCCTGCCCCTCTTCAACTGGCATGAGTCGATTCTCTTCTTCTTTCAGTAGATCTGAAATGATATGAACAGTAAAAGTTGTTTCACCAATGATGAACTCGTCATTATTGGTCAGATTCGACTTATTTATTCTGGCTCCATTCAATAAAGTACCATTTCCAGAATTGAGATCTTCAAGAACACAAGTAATGTTGTTTTTTCTAATGACGGCGTGCTTGGCAGAAACTTCAGGATCATTCAAGACAATGTCACACTTCTCCGGATCTCGACCAATAAAAGTTTCAGGCTTATCAATGATAAATTTATCGAAAGGTGCTGATTCACCAAAAAGCTCTAATTCAAATCTTGCGAAAGTTTGAAAAACTTTGGTGGATTCGTCATCGACAGTATCTACGGCGTAATCGTCGCCGCCTTCGTCGAACATGTCATCGCCACCATCTTCTTCATATCCGAATTCTCCATCACCACCTTCGGCTCCTTCTTGCTCGAAGTCACTACTGGTAAAATCAGGACTTTCCTCATCACCACCATCATCTTCAAAGAGATCATCGGCTGCTCCTTGAGGTGCTGCAAATTCGTCTACTTCTCCTGCTCCAGCCTCACCAAATGGATCGTCGTCAGCTATGGATTCTGTTTCAGTTTCAGTAGGTGAATCAGAATCAAACTCATCTTCAGAATTGAGGGCTTCTGTTTCAGTTTCCCCCTCATCATCTGTAGGGTTTTCCATAACTTCTGTTCCATCATCATCCGAATCATCCGAATCAGGAACAACCGGCTCACTTTTGGTCTCAAGACTTGGAATGACAGAGCCTATTCCAAAAACATTCAAAATATAAGGACCAACGGTGATGACATCACCATTATTAAGTTCTTTTTCTTCTACAGGGACACCATTAACAATTAGTCCGCCATAATCTGAGACTTGACCAATTTTCCAATTCCCATCTTTATATGTGATCTTCGCGTGCTCTCTGGAGACTTGTTGATCCTCCAAACAGACGTGACAATCATCGCTTCTACCGATGAAAAGAGAAACCGATGCATCTCCGATCCCCTGAATCTCAGGCGTTAGATCGGCTTCCTCAATGAGCTTGTTGTCACGAAGTACGCTCAGCTTCACTGCTTTTCTTCTCCCTTCTTTTCAACTCTTTCATGTCCTTCAAAACACTCAATTTCACCAAAAAGTTTACCCATTTCTTTCTCTATAATGGCAACACTGTTTTCAGCATCTTTTCTTCTTTCATCTTCCGGTCGATCTTGGAGCATACGAATAATTGAACAATAACTATTCAATGAATCCGTGTATCTCAATGCCTCAGCCTCTCTTTTCGCCTTAAGGAAGACCAGATCAATTTCTTCATCAAGCCTTTGCTTCGCTTTATTGAGATAAAAACTTGCTCTACCATTGGCAGGACTCAAAATCAGAGCAAGATTGAACTGTTTAATTGCTCTGAAATAGTTCCCTTCCCTAAATTCTCTTTGTCCTCTATGGATAATGGCCTCTAACTTATCCCGGGTCTCTTTATTTTCTTCTTCTTGTTGCCTTCTTAATCTTTCTTCCAAGCTATCAACTTTCTTTTCTTCTGTAGCTACTTGTTGTTTCGGTTTAGCCTTTGGCTTTTCTCCCTCATCTAAAAGTACCCATGCACCAACCAAAACGACGACGATGATCAGCATCTTTTTTCTTTTTTCTTCAGGTGTCTGAGGCTTGGCTTTTTTCTTTGGTTTTGCCTTCTCCTCTTCTTCCTCTTCCTCATCTTCGTCTTCGTCATCCCACTCTTCGTCGTCATCGTCTTCGTCATCGACTTCTTGAAGAGCTTTTTCAGCGATATCGTACTTATTGAACTTATAAACCGTCTGACCAATAATGATTTTGTCTCCATCAGTTAGCGTGTGCTGACTGATTTTTAGATCATTAACAATCAAACCGTTGTGACTCCCTAAATCTGTCACAACATACTTGTCTGCCACCTGGGTCAACTCTGCATGTTCTCGCGACGATTTGGCATCTGCCACCTGTATATCAACATTGTCACTTCTTCCCATGACAAGTCTTTTACCTTTCAAATAGTAACTAAGACCTTTATTTTTTCCGGTCATGCAAAGTAGTCGATAGTGAATCCCCGGAAGCTCCGGAGGCTTTATATCTCGACTGATTTTCACATTCGCAGTAACCATTTACCTACTCTTCTTTGATGAACGTTACGAAAAAAGCTTTCGCAAAATTATCCTTTCCCATCAAACTAGTTACACATACCTTATGATCTATACCTTGAAGCTCATAGCTTCCCTCTTCGCATGTTCCCGCGGAATTTGCTGAGTTATCACAAAGCTCAATAACCGTGGCTGCAAAACCTTTTTCTCTAGATACATCAAGAAGACTCATGTCTAATGCAGCGGACTCCCTTATTGATGTCAAATCCTCTGCTTCCAAATTGATAGCCTTCAGGTTTTTCTCTGAATCCAGAACCATGGCCGGGACACCCGCGCCACGCAAAAACTCTTTCAATGTTTGAACATAGCTTTCATCTGATTCTGCTTCACCGAATTCATCATTATCTTCATTCTGAAGCTCTCGAATCCTCTGTAGAACAGAGTTGATACTGTTTCTAAGTGGAGCTAACTCTCCCATCAAGTATCTCGACTCCAAGTTCCTTCTTTTTCCTCTTAGGGCTTCTTCAATTTGATATTTCATTTCTTCCAAAGGTCTTAGAGTCATGTAGTAAACAACTCCAAAGAACACGATGGCAGCAAGAAGTGCTGTCACAATAGATTCAAGATAGGCTTTTTGGGACTTCGTTGCCTCAACAGCGAGAGACTTCGGAGTAAAACGAATTGAAATGATACCCACCGGCTCCATAATCCCAAGTCTTGCGTTATAGGCCATAATTTTCTTACCAATCCCGATTTCATCTCCACCAAGAAGCTTTTTGTAGACCTTATTTCCATCATCATCTTTAGTGGCCATGGCCCATTCACGAACCTGAACAGAAAATGGATCAGAAATATAATCATTCAATTTTTCCATCGGACGAACAATACGTCCTTCCAAGTCAAAGAGCTCGTACTGCTGAACACCATCCTCACTATTAAGAAATTGAGTATTCACCTGGTCCAGGTTTTTTGATTCAAGAGCCCTGGAGTTCATCCTTGAGATTTCTTCCGCGTAGTGAGCTCCCCTTTTGGCAGTTTCAAAAAGAAGAATCTGCTTGGTAGATTGAAGAACCGGATAAATGATCAAGGTCACGACAACAAAAACGAATACTGTTAGAACAATACCTAGGAGATACTTCCATTCGTATTCTTCATTAATCCCGTGAATGACATTCATCACTCTATATTTGAAAAGGTGAAGAATTTTTCCAACGATATTATCTGGAGGGTTACCACCTTTAAAGATGACATCGATATCTTCCTCTTCCTCTTCATCATCAGTTGCTTTCTTCTTAACAATTACTTTTTTCTCTTTTACATAAACAACTTGAAGAATGAGATCTGGAAGCGCGATTTTGTCTCCATTCTTTGCAGTAGCTCGCTTGATGATTTTTCCGTTTAAGAAAGTCCCATTCGAACTTCCCATATCCTGAACATAGGCCACATCATCAGTCACAGTAATACTCATGTGCTTCTTTGAAACACCATTAACTCCGAGTGTGATATCACAATCTTCAGAACGGCCTAATGTGTTCTCGCCGTTTTCCAGGACGAACTCTTGTCCTCTGAGTTTCCCCCCAACGGCTACTAATTTGTACATACGACCTCTAAGGTTTCACCCTCATTAATATTTTGAGGGAAACTCCCTCCAGCCATTTCAATAACCTGATGAGACTTGAAGTAAATCCAAGTCATTCTCCAGGGTTTTATATTCCTGATTATGCGAACTATCCGCATCTGCTTGTCCAAAAAGACAACATCTATATTATACCGCATAAAAAAGGTGTGGATTGAATTACAAGGTCTTATCAACAGAGCATCGAAGCCAACCAGGCCTTTCGAAAACATCAGACCAATCAGTCTGGATAGAAAACTGTCTGCTACTTTGACGTTTTCTGCGATTGTCGTATTTTTAGACACTATTTTCATATCCAACTGCCTATTGTTCATTCAGGTACTGTAAAACCAGAGGTGCAGCAACAATCAAGAAAACCGCTGGAACAATCAAAAACATCATCGGGAAAAGGATTTTTGTTGCAGCCGTAGCACCAGCTTTTTCAGCTTCTGCTGATTTTTTCTGTCTAATCTCCGCGGACAAGGCCTTCAAGATTGGGCCAATCGACGCCCCTACGGAGTCAGCTGCAATCAAGGTTGCACAAAAAGAGGAGATCGTAATCATATCGATTCGCCAAGCTAGGTTTCTCAATGCCTCAGCTCTTGATGCCCCAACTTTAATTTCCTTGATGAGAATTTCAAACTCATCTGTCAGTGCTCCTTTCTTTGCTTTCTCAATCACTTTCGACATTGCAGCTACGAAATCAAGACCGGCCTCAACAGAGAGGGCCAACATATCAACAGCAAAAGGCATTTCCATCGTGATTTGTTTTTGTCTTTTCTCAATCTTCCCTTTGATCCATATATCAGGATAGAAGTAGCCAACTAATGCAAGAATTGGAATATAAGACATTGGCCATGTCTCACCCAGGAATTCTCTTAATCCCAAAAATGTGACAGGGAATCCAAGAATCAAAAATAATTTAAATGAATAAAAATCTTCAGGCGTTAAAATTTGTGTTAGACCTGCTGCTGCCAGTTTTCTTCTATACCTCTCCTTGATCTGCTTCTTCTTTTTCATTTGAGAAACAATTGGAGATACATAACGTTTAAAAAATGGTCTGGAATATTTTAGGATTGCACCATGAGCTGCAATTTCATCCTTAGCATTGCTTTCATTATCTTCAAGTTTTTCTTGTGCCTTGAATTCTTCTTCATCTTGGAAGATCGTATTCGTTACGATAAAAACCGCGATACCAATCATTCCTACAGCTGCATACATTAACAACATGACTTTCCCCTCAAACTCCGAAAATGGAGAAATGCACAAATCTATAAGTATAGAATATCAAAAGGAAAAAGATTTTTTTCCGAGAGGAAATTTTCTACCGGTATAAAGAGGGATTAAGCCCGAGCTTTTTCCTCAATTTGAGTCAAGATATCTCTCATGAATGCCTGTGAAGCTTTGGTGTTCACAGACTTTTGAATATCAGGAATGTAGTTTGGTTTATAGTCAGCCAAGTTGGTCTTCTTTACTTCATAAATTCGATCAACTTTTTGTTTGATATGTTCAGACTTGATGATTTTATCTTTGGCGGCCTGTTTCAAGGCTTCATAGGCCATAACAGATTGATCAAAATCTCTATATTCAATGATATCTGCTCCTGCATTGATGGCCATAACAGCTGCTTCACCCACACTATACTTGTCAGTTATAGCTTGCATTTGCATATCATCAGTAATGATAATCTTTGTAAACTTGAGTTCATTTCTCAAGATATCGTAGGCCTTAGGACTTAAAGTACAAGGTAGATCTGGATCAATCCCCTCAACTACAAGATGGGCCATCATCATAAAATCTACACGACTTTTGATTGCTTTAATAAATGGTTGGAATTCAAATTCTCTTAGTTCATCCAATGTCTTTTTAACTATTGGAAGTGTGAAATGAGAATCTTTTGAAGTTGATCCGTGGCCAGGGAAATGTTTTGCACAAGCAAGAACACCATTAGTTTGCAGCCCACGAATGACTGAAGATATATATCTCGAAACTGTTTCGGCGTCAGAACCAAAAGCTCTGTCTCCAATTACTTGATTTTCAGGATGAGTAACAACATCACAAACAGGCGCAAGGTTTACATTAATTCCACATGAAATTAGTTCTTCCGCCATGATTTTTGCAATATGAAAAACAATCTTGGGTGAACCAGTTTTAGTGAGCTCGAGCATTGGTGGAATTTGAGTGAAGTGATTTCTAAATCGAACAACCCTTCCACCTTCATGATCAACAGCTACAAAGAGAGGATACTCATCACGAAGTTTTTGGATCTCATTAACCAACTCAGCAAGCTGGGCAGGAGACTCGAAGTTTTTACTGAAAAGTAAAACTCCTCCAATGTTTTCATTTTGAATGAATGCGGCTTCTTCAGGCTTAAGAGATGTTCCCTCTACACCTGTCATGATCAGCTGGCCCAAGTTACTCATTTTTCCTCCCAATAATGACCTTATACAGACTTTTCAAAATAGTCTGATAAGAGCCTTGGTTATTATAAACTTGATTATATGAAATTCAACAGGAACCCCTGTCATAACAGGTGTTTGTAAGAAACTACTAGAATAACCTAGTAGTTCAGTGCCAAAATGCGACCGAATCAACTTATTTTGATTTAGTTCCTTTATAGGATTGAGTCAAACCCTGTGCTATCCAGTAGATTTTTTCGACACGTGAAGCTGAATCCACAAGGTAGAAAATATTTTGCCCACCTGCTTCAAGGGTGAACCTCATTAGACCATCGTTGGTTTTTCCATCATAACGAAGAAGGGCATTAGAAAAAACCTCTTCTTTCACGTTGATATATTGCTCCATGAAATAAGGGTAACCTTCCCAAATCAAATGAAAGTACATTTCCCCGGCTTGGGACTTAATCGCTTGAGAAATAAAACCAGTTATCGCAGCACAATCTATGACCTGAGAAAAGAAACAGTAAACTCCTTTTCCTTGAGGAAAAGGTATTGTTTTCGTTCCATTCCATTGACTCTCTGGACTACTCATTTTGACAATCATAGATTTGGATTTTGGATCAATTTCCATTTCAGTTTTATATTTTTTCTTTTCAAACCAGACTACGTACTCACTTTTAAGAGGTCTTAAAATATATATTTTTTTGAGTTTGCCTGGATTACTTATCACGACACTTTGTTCAAGAAACTTTTTTTCAGGATCATCGCTCGCATACACATAACGTTTAACGATGGCATGATTTTTTGATTTGAGAAAACCTCTCTCCCTGACCACAACAAAATTTCCGGACTTGTCCTGAAGATCATAGACTCTTTTAGAAGTGGAGTTTTGAAGGAGATCAAATTTTTGGGAAGATTTGCTCGCCATAGAGCATCCTTGCATAATCAGCAAGGATGCAACCATGACAATCTTTGAGATTTTAATCGACGAAATTTTCAAAATCTTTGTGGGCTTCATCACCACCTGACTCTTTGATTTTCTGATCAATCAATTTTGTCAGTTCAGGGTTATCACTGAACGTAAATCCAATTTTGGCCATTGGAAGATTTCCCATTCTTGGATTCACATAATCCACGTTGTAAACCATTTTTGCACTACTAAGCTTAAAAACGTCTTTGTCAAAAAGAAGAGTAATATTCAACTCTCCAATGTCATTACTAAAATATGCTTTCTCTTTTTCGTTAACCAAGAAGGCAATACCACTACTGGACAAATCAAGAGCTCTAAACCCAATAAGCTCATCTTCTTGATCACTTTCAACTCTGTCCTGAGCTTCAAGAATTTCTTCATTGCTGAGCTCTTGGAATTTTTTGAAAGCCTTATGATTATCTTCAACGTGCTTGTTGATGAAGATTAGATTTTGAGTGTTAACCTGCTTTTGAATTTTAAAATAAGCATAGACTTGAAAATTTGGATATGTAAGTAATCTTTCATCTCCACGTTTTTCCATTTTGAACACGTGGGGATTCATTTCAAACCAGAAGTCTTCGTTACCTAAAACTTCTACGACCTTTCCTTTGGTGAAATAATCCAATCCACCAAGAGAGAACTGCATAAAAAGATCTTTTGTTTTCCATGAATCATCAACTTTACCAAGTCTCAGTCTTAGTTGTTGGCAAAATTCCTCTCCCTCTTCATTACTGTGACTATTCACCACTTCACAAAGATCAGGAAGATCTCCCTTTTCCCAAATTTTGACTTTCGCATGGCTGGCTACAAGATTATGAATATCTTCCGTCAGTTCTGCCCAATCAAGCTCTATAAAATTAGATGATCCTTCCATTGAACAACTCCTGTATCAACTCAAGGTTGTAACTTGTCTGAGAAGACTAATTGATTCAAGTGCTTTACCACAGCCACGAACAACACATGTAAGTGGATCTTCTGCTAATGAAACAGGAAGTCCTGTTTTTTCCTTGATGAGAACATCCAGGTTAGCAAGAAGTGAACCACCACCGGCAAGGATGATACCGTTATCAACAATATCAGCAGCAAGTTCCGGAGGAGTTTTCTCAAGAGATACCTTAATGGCCTCTACGACTTCAGTGATAGGATCACTAAGAGCGTCTCTTACTTCATCTGAAGTGACTTCAATAATTTTTGGAGCACCAGCAATCAAGTCACGACCTTTAACTTCGTAACTCTTAACTTCCTCATCGAAAGGATATGCGTTACCAATGCTGATTTTAATTGCTTCCGCAGTTCTTTCACCAATCAAAAGCGAGTATTTTTTCTTAATGTAATTTGTAATGGCTTCATCAAACTTATCGCCAGCAGTTCTTACTGACTTAGAATAAACAATCCCCCCAAGAGAAATCACCGCCACTTCTGTCGTACCACCACCGATATCAACAATCATATTTCCTGATGGTTCGGTAATTGGAAGTCCCGCACCGATAGCCGCAGCCATTGGTTCTTCAATAAGATAAACTTCTCTAGCTCCAGCCTGCTCAGCAGATTCTTTCACAGCTCTTTTTTCAACCTGTGTAATACCAAAAGGAATACAGATAATGATTCTTGGTTTGATAAGTTTTGATCCACTTAAACTTTTCTGAATGAAATATCTCAACATGGCCTGTGTGACTTCGAAGTCGGCAATAACACCATCTTTCATAGGACGAATCGCTTTGATTGAACCTGGTGTTCTTCCCAACATCTCTTTAGCTTCTTTACCAACGGCAAGTACTTTACTAGCACCCTTTACACCCTGGTGAACAGCAACCACTGAAGGTTCATTGACAATAATGCCTCTGTCCTTGGCATAAACAAGACAGTTTGCCGTCCCAAGGTCAATGGCGAGATCATTAGAAAACCAATCGAGCATTTTTTTAAACATATTCAATTCCTCAAAACTGGATGTTACCAGGTATAGTGTCTGATCTTTTCTCCACGTTCAGCAATATCGGCCATGGCCTCAATGCCAAGTTCAATATGTCGATCTGTGAAGTTTCTAAAAACTGATTTAGCAGATGCTTTTGTTTTGATTCCACCCTTTTTCATCGGACAGTCTGAAATCAAAAGCAAGGCTCCAATATTCACTTTACTTACAAAGCATGTTGTAAACAAAGCAGCTGTTTCCATTTCAACAGCTAGAACTCTTTCCTCAATCAAATTCTGCTTGAACCTTTCATCAAATTCCCAAAATCTGAAATCTGTTGAATGGATTGTTCCCGTTCTATATTCCATTCCGTGCTCAACAAGAATTTGCGAAACAAACTTTTGAACCTTGAATGTTGGAAGTGCTGGGACCTGAGGAGGCAAAAAGTGTTGCGAAACTCCCTCTGCCCTAACAGAAGCGATTGGTAGAACAAAATCTCCAACTTTCAACGAAGGGTGAACTGCTCCGGCCAATCCCAAGAATAAAACTGCTTTAGGCTCAACAACAGAGATCAACTCTCCAATCAATGCGGCCATTGCAGAACCTACACCAAATTCAATAATTGTTACTTTTGCTTTTTTAGAGGATGAAGCTTTAAAAGCACTTCCTTGAGTGTAGATATGATCATCAAGCAAGGCATTGAATCTTTGAGTGTAGTAATGAAAATTTGTGAGAATAACCTGCTGCTGGAAATCACCAATTTCATGACCGGTGTATCTCTCCAACATATCAATTGCGATTTTTTTCTTTTCTTGATTCCAATGAATTCTTCGTGAACGAAGAAGCATTTTCTTTTGCTGGACTGGATCTGCTTTTCGAGTTGCTCTTATCTGTGGAGCAGCTTCCATGATGTCGGGATCATGTTCAAAAGCTCTAGTAATATTTATTTTTTTTGCCTTGGCCTTGAGGTTAAGTTCCTCAGATTTTTTCTTGGCCTTTTTGGTCGTCTTCTTAGCCGTCTTACCAACTTTTTTATTGGTTTTCTTTTTTGTGGCTTTTGCTACCTTGGCAGTTTTTTTTGTCGTTTTTGTCTTTTTGACAACCATTGTCATTTACCTTTTCAAATCCATGAAAATACTATCTGTAAAATTTAACACTTAGGAACTTTTAATGACAACCCGAAAGCACATACTATAGAGGGAGCGACTCGGTGCGCATATTGCCATTTTAGAACTTTTTCACTAGTATGGCAGTTCCCTAGTTCAAATTAAACGCTGCAAAAAAGGAAGTCGATTATGGGTATGGGAAGAAAAAAATCTATCATGAAAATGAAAAGAAAAAAGAACCAAGCCAAGCTTAAGGCGAGAATCAAGAAAAAGATCGCTGCTGCTAAAAAAGCTTAATTAATTCCATCTTAAATATTTGATAATGGTCCTGATATTTTCATCGGGATCATTTCCTATTGCCACTTCCAAGCATTCTGCTCTGCAACTCAAAACGATGGCCGAACACATCCGCTTGAAACCTATCCTCGCTTTTCGAACGAAATCAGTTGGTCCTAGTTCCCACCAGTATTCCAATATCATCGGTAGACCAATTCCAATCACCATTGGCCGAACCAGTGACAAGAAGGCCCTAATCTTTCCCATTCTTTGAATAGTGCAAGCTCCCTCTCGTCTATGACCAAAGGCCAAAACCATTCTCCTTGAGCTTGACCACGCTATTGGATTTTCCAACTCAGAAGTTGAAAGCAAAAACTTTCGCCCAAACTCTTCACGTTCAAGTTCATAGATACCTGAACCAAGTTTCAAAAGTGGCTCAGGCGAAGAGGCTCCTAATCTTATGGGAAACGGATACACATTTCCAGACTCATCAATCAATGGACAGTCATCCGATAAGAGTTCCAATTTTTTATCCATTTTGAGCATTCCGGAAAGTAATGTACTTTTTCCTACTCCAGTATCAGCGACAAACAAAAAATCGACTTCATCTTTTCGAACACCCATAGCATGTAGACGATGCAATCCCATTGTATCCAATGTTTTCCCCACTCGAGAATGTATTAGAAGATAGAGGACTTCATGAGACCTGTTCATATCAGTTGAATACAGTGTGCAGATATCCCGATTGTAATCATAGATACTCAAAAGTTTTCCATTGTAATCATTAAACCTGACTCCATTTTTCTCAAAGGTCCTTGAATTCCTCGAAGTGTAAATGAGTGGAAAATCGGGAATATTATCAATCGGAGGGCAAGCATCAAAATGTCGAAACTGAAAGTCTACAGTAGTGGCCTTATCTGTTACAAAATAGCTGAAATCGTCTCGGATCCTCTGAAGAATTTCAAGGTTCTCACTCTCAATGAGACAAGTTATACCAAAAAAGTTCAACAAAAGACGTTCCATCATTAAACTATACTCTAGCTCACTACCTTTTCAAACCAAGCTTCTGATATAATCAGATTATGACCAACAAATCTGAGCTTAGCTTTCAAGTGATCTTGATTACATGGAAGAGGAAAGACCTCCTCCGAAAATGCCTTTCTTCATTACGAGAAGCTGGAATTGATTTGTCTTCTCAGCTCATTCTTGTAATCAACGGCAGAGACTTAGAAACAGTTGAAATGCTGGAATCAGAGTTTCCCGAACTCGGTTACGAGCAAATCAATCAAACTTCTCCTTCTGCAGCTAGAAATTTTGCATTGAAATCTTGTAATACAACTTGGGCCTATTTCATTGATGACGACAGCTGGGTCGAAAAGGACTATTTTAACAAGGCCAGTACATACCTGGATGCTTTGTATAATACTGCTGTTTTTGGTGGACCAGACTTCACTCCCCAAGACTCCTCTCTTTTTCAGAAGGCCATTGGAAAAACGCTAACATCCCCTCTAGCAACGGCTTCCACAAGATATCGACACAGTAAAAATGATTCATCCACATCCAATCCTGTTCCTTGTAATGAAAAGAAACTGATACTTTGTAACCTTTGGATTAATACTGAAGTTTTAAATAGACATAAATTGAAATTTCCATCAGAGCTTGGAAGAAACGAAGAAAACTTATTGCTTTATCAGCTAGAAAAACTTGGAGAAAAACTTTATTACGTCGAAGATCTTTTTGTTTATCATCAACGATCGAACGACATTAAAAGCGTATTTCAAAAAGCCTGGTTAAGTGGTTTTTACAGAATGAAAAGTTTTCTAGCAGAACCTTCAAGCATTGAGTTCATCTTCTTTATACCGGCCATTTTTATTCTCTATTTAATATCGATACCTCTCATATGTAGCGTGCTTTATACAGCACCACTCGCTCTTTATGTCATCTTGGTCTTGTATTTTTCGATAAGAAAAGGATCACTCTCAAACCTACTAGAGCTTGGAATGATCGCACTTCTTCACTTGGTGATTAATTTAGCCTACGGACTTGGCTCTCTTTCGGGCCTGATCAAAAAAGACGCCTATTGAGCAGCTTCTTGTTCTTGCGGCTCCTGCCCCTGAACTGCCGCGGTTTCAAACAAATTAGAGATTTTTCCACTCTTTAGCATCAAAGACGACATCTTCTTGATCCAAATACTGTCATCTAAATACCAACTTCCCGTCAGACCAGCTATTTCAGTTTGTGAACGAAGGTGAATATCCAACTCATCCCTAGTCTCAAATTTCTTTCCGGTAAAGATACCTTTTAAAATACTGATGGAATCGTAGGCCCTGATCTCAATCAATCTTGGACTGGATTTGTATTTTTCTGAAAACTTCTGAATAAAGTTCTTACTCACAGGTTGAACATCATCACCAATAAAAAACAGTTTCACCAATTTCGA
>SBGE01000045.1 GCA_006226755.1 Deltaproteobacteria bacterium
GATACTGCTTCAGAAAAAATGAGTTGGTTGAAAACCCGGACCTATTTAAGAGTGAAAAAGCGAAAGTTTTAAGTTATTTGATTGAACATCCAGAGATTAACGAAGTCATTTTGAGCGGCGGTGATCCTCTTACCCTAGACGACAAAATTCTGTTTGATCACATTGCAATGATTGCAGAAGTCCCGACGGTTAAATACCTACGATTTCACACTCGTTTTCCAGTCATCATTCCAGAAAGAATTGATCAAGGTTTTTTAACTTTACTTGAGAGTCTCAAAGAGAAATTCAAAATAGTGACTTTTGTCTTACACACAAATCATGAATCAGAAATTAGTGAAGATGTTTTAAAAAATCTGAAAATGATTCAAGAACTCGGAATTAAAGTTTTAAGTCAAACTGTTCTTCTAAAAGACATCAATGACACGAAGAATGACTTACAAAATTTGTTTCTGAGATTGGCCGAGAATGGCATTCAACCTTATTATCTCCACCATCCCGATCAAGTTCGTGGAGGAATGCACTTTGGCCTGTCTTTGGAAACCGGACGTAAGCTGTACAACTCCCTGCGCGAATATCTTCCAGGCTGGGCAATCCCACAATATGTGGTCGATTTACCAGAGGGAAAAGGGAAAGTTTCAGCTTTCAATTCAGAAAGAATAAAGTTTGAAGGTTCATTTATTGATCGTTTCGGTCAACATCAAGACTATTCTTCCCAAATTGATAAGCTGGCGAGCCAACCAGACCAGTTGTAAAATAGAGGGATGTCACTAAGTCCAGCAGCACAAGCCAAAATTACAGAATACTTCAAAGGAAAACGTTTTCTCGTTATCGACCCTTATAAGTCGTGTCGAATTCTATTGAAAAAGCTTTTGGCAAATTTTGGAGTTCCTCTTCACGCCATTTCAGTTGCGACAAATCTGCAAGAAGGGCTTGATATGATGGGAAGTCTCAACCCCCATTATGTTTTTTGCTACTATCGTGACGAAGAAAGTGAAATCAAACCCATTATTGAAAAACATTTCGAACTGCAACCAGATCGCACTGAAGCGGCACTCTTTCAGCTAGTTGCTCAAAGTGATGCTTACTTTGGTGCTGCAATGAAAAGAGATTTTCCTATTGAGGCAAGTATTTTTGAACCACTGACAGGAGAGAAAATCAATATTCCTGTGATGCAGGATCTCAAAAATAAGTTTGCTCCTACTCCCAATTTGAAAGCACTTCAAAGAGTAAAAGAACTTTATTATCTAGGAAAAAACAAAGCTTGCTTTGAAGAGGCTACAGAGCTTGCTCACAATCTGACTGGTGATTTAAGTGACATCCTTTATTATTCAGGAATGGCACTTATTAAACTCAATCAGCCTGATGATGCTATTTCTCGTTTTGAAACAGCTTTGGAGTATCGTCTTCATCACTATGGATCACTCAAAGAACTCTTTCTTCATTACCTACGAAAAGGAGACTGGGAAAAGGCCTATCTTTATCAAACAGGTCTTTTGGAGAACCACCCACTCAACCCATCTTTGATTCCACAACACATTTTGGTTTCAATCAGAATGAAGAAATTTGCTCAAATCTATGACATTGCGGTTCTTTTTGCGGAACTGCCGGTGAGAGACAAAGATACACAAAAACATATTGCTGCTGGTTTAGTAATGGCAGGTCGTTTCTTCATGAAAGTCAAAGACCCAGAGCTTGGAAAGAAAATCCTCTACAAAGCGGCTGATCTTTCAAATGGAAGAATTGAAATCATCAAAAATGTGGCGATGGGATTACTTGAAGGAAAGTTCTTTGACGACGGCTATGCCCTGATCGACAAGTTTGCCCAAGACGCGGACAATTCAATAGACTTTCAAGTTCTCGAGCTGGAGTATCTTGAAAGAGCTGGTCGCTCCACTCAGGCCATGACTATGGGGATTGAGCTTCTTAAAAAAGGAATGAAAACCTTTAACGTTTATCTGGCCGTCATTCGAGCTTCCATAAAAATGAAGCGAGGAGTTGATGTGGTCAATGATCTGGTTAATGCTGCCGCCTCATCTCATCCCGACAAAGCATCTGAACTCTTTCGAATGCTTGAAGATTACAAATCTGCGACAAAATAAGTGATTTTTGAAAACAAAAAAGCCACTCAAAAGAGTGGCTTTTTTATGGAGCGGGCAACCCGATTCGAACGGGCGACCTTCTGCATGGCAAGCAGACGCTCTACCAACTGAGCTATGCCCGCATAAATGAAGAACTGGAGAATATTCCCAGCTGGTAAATCTGTCAATATACTCAGAAGAATACTGGCTAGTGGAATATCTTCGACACATTGCGAGATTTATAAGCGTCTAGCTTCAAACTGCGAATCACCGTAAAATACCTCCATGGCAAGACCAATCGAAAACATTCTAGTAGCGACTTCTGACGAAAAAGAATCTCTTAATCTTTCATCAAGACTTCGAACTCAAGGCTTTAGGGTTAGGCAATCCTCTGGAGGATTTCAAACCCTCAACCTACTTGAAGATAGGAAGGGTACTGTTACCGATTGCGTGATCTTTATTGGTCCAAGCCTCGATGAGATGAGTGTCCATGAGGCCATCATTCACATTAGAACCCAGTGGCCATCAGAAAAACTGTGTATCATCCACTTGGGAGACGACCAGAACATGCTTTTCAATTCTATTTCTCAGGGCGCAAATCATGCTCTCTCTGGGAAGAACTTCAACGACGTTCTCGGAAGAATCAAGTCAGTCAAACTGAAATGAGTTTTCACAAATTGAGGGCCGCAAAAAATCTTTCTCGCTTATCGCGACTAGCCAATCTATGTTTAACGTACTATAAAGATAGGGCATCTAAACCTACGAGGCCGTTATGAGAAACATGATTTTGCTAGTTGTTCTGATTGTTATTTCAGGTGCAGCTTTTGCGGCTCCTTCAGAGAACGTCAATCTCGACACTATCAGCATCGATGGTCAATTTGAGCAGAAGCCAATGACCCGTGCTGAGAAACTCAAACTTCTTAGAAAAAAACTAGAGAAGAAAAATGAGTTAAT
>SBGE01000286.1 GCA_006226755.1 Deltaproteobacteria bacterium
TGATGCTACGTTTGTCTGAACAAGACCAGGTGTACCTGGGACAGCGGTATTGGCATCAACAACAAGACCAAGGTAAGGATGAGAATTAATTGCATCTGCCAACTCTTGTGCTGTTGTCTCTTCAACAGGAAGAGTGGTTGGATCATCCTGAGCCACTTTGGCGTGAATTTTCAATGTTCCGGCTGTTGATTCTTGGTCTATATAGAGGATAGCTTGTTGATCTGCTACTCCATATGTCTGAGTAATTTGTATTTCAATATTATTTGCGATAGCACCAGAAAACTCTGAAGTGTAAAGGACTCCGTTTATTGTTCGACTAGCAGTACTGCCATTTCCATTCACATTTCCATTCACAGGAGTATAGATACATGTAGCAGGAGAAGGATACAAAGTTGTCCCTGAAACACAGCCAGTTAAAGTTCCGTTAGAAGGAGGAGTTGTTAATGTATATGTAACAGTGTTTCCATCTACGTCTAGTGCAGCCGGCACCTGAAAAGTCAAAGGTGTTGCTTCTGCAGTAGGACTCTCAGTAGCTGCAAACTCTTTAGGGTAAGCTAAAGGTGGATCATTAATTGGAGTTACACTTAAATTTACAGTTGATAAATTTCCAACATCATCCGGAGCAACCCCAGGAAATACAGTAATGCTATATTGAAACTGACCTAATGTATTTACATTTGGTAAAAATTCTACATCAACGGTGCAAACACCAGATGAACATGTACAATCTGATCGAGGTTGAATAACACCATTTGTAAAACTTTGAGCTGTACAGCCAGTAGCTCCAGTATTACCAGTTTCTACATCATTGTATGTTAGCGTTAAAGTTTGAACTCCTGAATCTTCTAGAAGTGTGCTGTTAGTGAAGGTATTATATGGCTTATCATTTTGAGCAAAAATATTTATACTAACGACACCTTCCCATGAAGAATCTGAAAGACCGTCATTAACTTTGTATTTTATAAAATCATAGCCGTCATTACCTGAAGCTAAAGTAACAGAGCCGGGAGCAACAGGAGCTGCAGGACTCACTGGGGTAACGATGAGTAATGCTGAGGCATAAGGATCGGCATTAATGGCATCAACTACATTTTGAGCCGTATGAGCTTGATAATTATCAAAACCGACAGTTTCACTACCAGACTCAATCATAATTGTAATTTCTTTACCAATTACAGTAATGTCGACAGTCTTCTCACCGTCAGCACCATTGAGTCCACCCATACGCGTAATCGGATGTTCTACAAAGGTAACCTTGATATCATTCCCCCAAGCCCCAGTTGACTTTGCAAACCAATCAATTCCTTGGAAGTTATAAGCTGCGGCTTGTGAACCAACTCCTGAGTCATCTCCATTAGAAGGAATGTATGTACAAGTCCTATCAGTTGTTGCAGAACCTCCAATCCCCATACAATCTCGGAGCTGACCTTTAGGAAGTTGGATATAGCTTCCCATATTGGTTCCATTAGTCACAGAATAGGTGAAGAAATTTGAGAAGATATCATCTTCTACATCTCTGGCAGCATTAACTGTAAAAACTATATTTATAGGAGCTGAAGTTCTCGACTCATCGTCATTTACATCTTGTGGTTGTGGATGAGGAGTATCATTCATTGACTGAACACTCAGTGTAACTTGCTCTGTAGGACCTGTGCCAAATGAATCACTGATAGTATAAGAAAAGCCTACATCTCCAAACCAGTTCTTGTCTGGGACTGCAACTGTTTTACAGATTCCCCCAACACACGAACACATATTCTCCAAAAGTACTGCAAGTTGATCCATTTTTACTGCTTCAGCAATAGCATCAGCACCTCTCGCTTGGACAATCGAGTCTGGAATTCCAAGAGCAATATTACCAATCTGCCTAACTGAATCAGCAACAAGTCTGATTGATTGAACCATTTGAGCATTTGTTCTCGCAGCAGCCGCATTCAATCTTGATGCATTTGCAATCGCCTCTTGGGCAAAAGCATTTCCACGTTGAACAGGAAAGAGACCTGGACTGATACTATTGGCAGCAGTGAAACCGTAGCTATGTGCTTGTGAAGCTCTGGCCGCAGCATTGTCCCACTCTGGAGCGCGCAACCAAACGTTGTCATCTGCAAAATTGACTCTACAACTATTGGCCTCAGAACCGTTTGGATCTGTGTAGCTTAAGGTGATTGTTTGTGCGCCTTGATCTTCAAAAATGGTGATGTCATCGAGAAGTGGTTGCGGTGGTTTTTGCGCACCAACACACTGTCTTGATCTTTGATCAAAAGATTGATTGGCAGCACAGTCGGCCTTTTTCTCGCCCTTCTGTCCAATACAACCACTAAGGGTCAACAAAAGAACGAACGTGAATAGAAAAGTTTTTTGCAAATTCTTCATAATTTCGGTCACTAAACCACTCTTACTTATCGAGTATTTCCGCTCCTATCTTTAGGAGAAGTGCCTCTCTACAGACTATTCTCTCATTTCAAAGAACAAAGTGGTCAGGTATGCCAATTTCATGAATAAATACATAGACTTAACCCATATTTGGGATTCCACGTGGTTGCCAACTGACAAAATTTCTGTGTCTTTTTTTTGGCGTTGGCCCTCGCAAACAAGGGAAAATTCGATAACTTACGTTTTTAGTCAGGCTATTTTAGTGGCTATTCACAAACACAGGACAAATAAGGTCACCCTCTTTAAAACCTTGAGTAACCTGATAAAATTTAATTATGAAATGGATTTCATTTTTAACCGCACTTTTAATAAGTGTTTCATCATATTCGGAAACACAAAAACCACTTGTGGAATCATGGGAACTTCCCAATGATGAATTAGTTATCATCCAAGCAGTATCAACGACCAAGAAGAACTTCGTCGTCCGAAGAGGATTTGATGAAGGTGTCTCCGTCGGACAAGAATCACTTTTTTCAACTGATAATTTTTCAATTCTCTGCAGGGCAGTTGAAGTTACCAGACATCACAGTCTATGGGTTCCCCTAGACAAGAGGGCCGAAGTTCCTTTTGATAGAAAAGACTATGTCACCTTTTCCAATAATGTAGAAAAAGTTTCGATCAAAATTGCTGACATTGTTGAACAGAAAAAAGTTACTGCCAAATGGAAGAAAAAGACTTACGGAATTTTTCGTTTTTCAGTCTCTGCAGCAATGTGGGAATCGGTTTCAGAAACTAATGCTGAAAGAGAGGCCAATCGTGGAGGCTTTCAAGTTGAAGGTTATCAATCCAATAGAATTTTCGAAAATATTGAACTTGCTTTGGGTGCCAGAATTGATCAAGAAACAGCAATCATTGATGAGTCTAATCTTGAGATTCCAACCACCCGTTACATGTTAATGGGAGAAATTCTCTACAATTTTCCAGCCATGGAAGGTAGTAAGGATAATTTCTATGCCGCACTCGGTGGGGGTATTGGTCTTACACGTACGACAGTGAATGAAGAGACAAATAGTGGTATCGCCTATCTCGCACCTATCGTCAGACTTGGATACAAAAAAGCTCTTTCGCCAAAATATGCGCTTTTACTAGAGGGTGTGGGAGAAGGAATTTCTATGGAAGAAAAACTTGAGAATGATGACATCCAAACAACAAACATCATCAATCTCAAGTTTGCTATAGGTCTTAAATTCTAATTACATCAATCCAATTTCGCGTAGTCTCTGATTAAGAAACTCATTCGCAGTGATATCTGGCCATTTCTCACCTTCTCCAACACAACTTGGTAGCACTTTCAAAGAAGCATTCGCATGTGGGTGAACGAAAAATGGCATAGAAAACCTGGCCGTCCCATCGTTATCAGGATTCACTACTCGGTGAGTAGTTGCGCCAAGAACTTCATTGGAGAGACGCTTCATCATGTCTCCAGTATCCACAACAATTTGACCTGGCTTTGATTTTACAGGTAGCCAAGTTCCATCTTTATCAAGAAGTTCAAGACCAGATTCAGTCGCACCAACCAACATAGTGATTAAGTTGATATCTTCGTGAGCAGCTGCTCTGATTGAATTAGCAGTATCTTCACCCTTAGTGGCAGGGTAATGAATAGTTCTAAGAATTGAGTTTCCATCTTTTACGAGTGACTTGAAGTATCCCTCAGGAGCATCTAGTCCTTTACCGATCGCTTCGAGAAGTAGAACAGAAGCAGCATCCATGGTATTCCACAGATCCAATAAAACATTTTTGAACTCAGCAACTTCTGTTGGCCACATATTAGGAGCATATACTCCAAAGTAAGGACTCTCCTGAGTCAACTCTCTACCAACATGCCAAAATTCTTTCAAATCTGGATTTGGATTATCTTTAGCATGCTCAACCTTGAATGGAGTGTAACCTCTTTGGCCACCACCAGTTTGGTTGTAATATTTCATTTTAGTTTCAAGAGGAAGATGGAAGAATTCATGGACCAGATCATAGGCCTTATCAACTTTCTTTTGATCAACAGTATGATCTTTAAGAATAACAAAACCGTATTCTTTCAAACCACCGAAGAGGTCATCAACAAATTTAACTTTGTCCGCCTCAGATCCATTGACGTAAGATAAAAGTGATACTTCAGGGACCATTCGCACAGCGTTTTCCCATAGATCCTGTCCATTCGTGTTTGTTTCAAGCATCTCTCACTCCCGAGCTTAAAAAAGTAAATTGATTCACGGCATAACTAGCAAGGGGCGAACGACGCGTCAAGATATGGATATAATATGAAATTTCGATAGGGTTATAACGTGGTGAATATACGTATATTATCTACTTATTCCTGATCAAAGTCAGCCTATTCCTTAAAAATAGAGCTCCCAATCCTGACCCAATCCGAACCTTCTTTTAGGGCAAATTTATAATCAGAACTCATTCCCATGGAAAGTTTCAATTTGGGCAGATCAAAATCGGCTTTTAACTGATCTCTTGTTTTACGAAGTTTTTTAAACGATTTAATGGCATCCTCCTCGAAATTTTCAGTTCGAATTGGGCCCATCGTCATAAGTCCATGAAAGATAAATTTACTTTGGGGATGATTCAAAATGAAATTCGTGCATTTGGCGAGCTCATCATATGAATCAATTCCACCTTTTTCGTCTTCATCAGTCGTTTTGAATTCCAAAAAGAATCTCAAGTACTGACCTTCAAAATGATCTTCTTTTTTGTAGAGATCTTCTAAGATTTTAAATGAGTCTATGGAATGGATATAAGTCAATCCCGGTATCTTCAAAAGACGATTGAATTTATTACTTTGAATATGACCTATGAAATGCCAACGAATATCCAAGTAACCTCTGGAAGACAATTCTTCGGCCTTTGCCTTCAAGTCTTGAATTCGACTTTCTCCAAAATCTCTTTGACCTGCTTCATAAGCTGAGATCAGGTCTTCCAATTCTGAATATTTTGTGACGGCAAGAAGTCTGGCGGGAGACAGTTCTTGTTTGAAATGAAGGATTTGTTTTTGAATCTCTTTCTTATTGCCCATCATCTTTGGTAGAAACACTGCTCGAAGACTTTTTCTTGAAACTGAACTTTGCGTTCACTTCAACATCATAGTTTTCGAGCATTTCATCAAGCAAAGTTTTTGGATCAACTTTACTTAAGTATTTACCAAGTTCTTCTTTTACTCCCTCAGCAAAATCAGCTTTAGCATTCTTGGCATTTTGAAGAAGGCCATTCACAATTTCTTTAGGAAGTGGAATGTCTTTGAGTACTGATTTGACTGCATCTTCGGTCATGAAAGCTGCACCAACTCCAATCGATACAACTTTTTTGATTACATCACCTAGTTTGAGGTCTTTATCATCACTCATGAAAAATCCTTTTTTAGAGGGACTTGGCCCTTTTCTCGTATTGATCCATCATGCTTGGCAGATTATTTGCCACAAGCTTATTGATGATGGCCTTTGGAGCAAAACCTTTAAAATCTACATCTAATTCATATTTTACTGCAGTTGTTCCATCGCCGCGATCAGAAAGATTCCAGGAACCATTATTTCTTTTGAAAATGTCTCCCCCCTCTAGCTGCCAAGAAACCTTGTTAGGTTTTTCATGAGTCAGTTTCAAAACATAATTAAAAGTTTTGATCATATTGAGTGAGTACTCAACTCTAGCTCCACTTTCATTTTGCTCGAGAATCTTGATTGAACTCACACCATCGACAAATTCTGGGTATGAAGCATAATCAACAATGCATGCATAAACTTTATCGATAGGGGCCTGAAAAGTTCTTTCGATATCTGCTTGGGCCATTTAGTACCTCGGCTTTTTATCAAAATGATGTTCAGCTGTAATATGTCTGATCGTTCCAGAAGAACTTCTCATCACCATAGAGTGAGTAATTGCTCCCCAGCTTTTGAATTGAACACCAGGAAGAAGATTTCCAGTCGTCACACCAGTTGCACAGAACATAACATTACCAGAAGCGAGGTCTTCGATATTCATCACTCTGGTCATGTCTTCGATTCCCATTTTCTTGGCCCTTTCAACTTCTTCTTCGTTTCTTGGCCTGAAAATCCCTTGGAAGTCTCCACCAAGACATCTTAGAGCAGCCGCAGCGATCACGCCTTCAGGAGCTCCACCTGTTCCAAAGAGAATATCAACACCACTATCTGGATCACAGGTAGCAATGGCCGCAGAGACATCACCGTCACCGATCAACATGATTCTGGCACCAGCATCTCTGATTTCAGAAATAAGTTCCTTATGTCTTGGTCTATCAAGAACGATTGCCGTCAAGTCCTGAACGCGACACTTCTTGGCCTCTGCCAATCTTTTCAAATTTTCTTTAGGAGATTCGAGGATATCTATAAGACCTTTACCTTCTGGACCAACAGCAATTTTTTGCATGTAAGTATCAGGGGCATTAAGCATTCCACCTTTTTCTGCGATGGCCATAACTGAAATAGAGTTGGTACCACCGTTGGCACAAACTGTAGTTCCTTCAAGTGGATCTACTGCGATCTCTAGTTCAGGACCATTTCCACTTCCTACTGTTTCACCAATATAAAGCATAGGAGCTTCATCTCTTTCACCTTCACCAATAACGACAGTGGCCTGACAGTCGACGCTTTCGAGCATCGTTCTCATGGCATCAACGGCCGCTTGATCTGCTGCTTTTTCATCTCCACGACCCATCAAACGCGCTGATGCGATGGCCGCCATTTCTGTGACTCGGACAAATTCCAAGGCAAGGTTACGGTTCATAGATACTCCCTCTAAAAGTGATGTTGTAAAATCGCCCCGATTATAGAGGGTGAGGAATCATTTGAACAGTGAATGACAGGAGGCACAAGGCGATTAAAGGCCTAATTTTGTCTCCAAAAAATTTCGCGCAGTATCCGGAAGGTAATTGTGTGGAAGTTGGCTCACAACGCTACGAGCAAACTCTAGAATTGACTCGTCCAACTCTCCCGTAAAACGAAAAGTGAACTCATCTTCTTTAACCAGTGGAGTATCGAGATCTCTTTTTTCAGCAACCTCACCGGTTTTGATCCCCTTGCCATCTTCCCACTCAAGGAAATTGTCCATCAGGATGATTTGAAAACGAGAGATTTCACCATCGTTATGTTGCCAAATAAAGACTTCAACCGGTCCGTCGGCCCTGAGCCAATATTTCAGGTTGGACGGCATGTCGATGTCGAGACCAGAATTATGAATAGGACGCATACCTGCGACAATATTTTCAACTGATAGGAATTGCTTCACTTCTTTTTCAAAAACCGAACTTAATGTGAAGGCCACTCCTAACTCTTGTCCGCTCACCCATTTCACACTTCCAATCGCCTTAAGCTTAGCGCTTTTCCAATGTAGAGTACCGTCAATTTCTGTCCCTGGAGTATATTCATGTCCCCCGTCTTTGAGGCTCAACTGCATCCCAGAAAAGCTGATATCTTTAACTTCAAAAACACGAGATTCAGTATCTTTCGATTTAAACGTCAAATAGGTAAAAGGAAATCGAGGAAAAACCCGTTTTTCAGTTTCCTGATATTCAGTCTTGATGAGATTAAGATGTCGCTCCATAGTCCTTCCTTGGTCCGTTTACTCTCTAATATCTTACCTAGGAGCCAGAACTTTTTCATGCGGGAAAAACACGCCTGTTTTTTCCAAGACTTAGAGCATCATCTGACGTTTTAAGGCATGGACTTTTAAACGGCCCTTTGATAGTTTTTGCAGGCGAGAAACCATGACAGAGAATACCTCCTCCACACCAATTAACGAGTGGGAGATCGACAATCTTCCTAACCGTCTAACCATATTCAGAGTTTTACTGATTCCAGTGATTCTGGGCTGTTTATTTCTTAACCTGACTGATTTGCCCTGGATAACACCGGCCTTGAAGAGCACATTGGGTTGGGTCGCAGGTTGGACCTTCGTAGCCGCTTCGGTTACAGACTTTTTTGACGGTTATTTTGCTAGAAAACGTGGAATCGTCACTGTCTTTGGAAGTTTTCTCGACCCCATTGCAGATAAGTTTTTAGTGGTCTCAAGTTTAATCATGCTTCAAGGCCTGGATCGCATTCCCGTTCTCATTGTGATCATTCTTGTCTTAAGAGAAATGTACATTAATTCCCTTCGCCTCTTGGCCAATGAAAGAGGCTTTTCAGTTCCTGTTGGCTCACTGGGAAAATGGAAAACTGCTTTTCAGATGATTGGTATTCCAATGCTCATGGCGAATGAAAAACCTTGGGGCATTCCAATGCCTTTCCTTGGAACCTTGTTTATTTACCTGGCCAGTATTTTTTCTTTGTATTCGGCCCTTGAATACTCAGTGAACTTGGTCAAGAAATTAAAGCTCCAAAGACTGGAGAGAAAGTCCGAAAAGAAAGAAGACAATGTCGCGTCCTCTGAAATCATAACGACTAAAAAAGAAGACACATCCGGAGATAATACAGATGCCAGTTAAAGAAAATGGACAAATCTTTTTGATCACAGTTTCTGGTCCTGACCAACCAGGGATTACAGCTTCCATGATGACGTTGACGGCAGCTTCAGGTGATAGAGTTCTCGATATGGGTCAAGCTGTGACTCATGGACTTTTGTCTCTCTCTTTCGTTCTTGAAATTAAAAGCGCCAAGAATGGACACTCTCCTATCGTTCGCGATCTTCTATTCAAGGCCAAAGACATGGGACTTGATCTTCAATACCAAGAAATTACGAAGAAAGATGATATCAAGGAAACCATTAATGAAAATAATTTCATCCTCAACTGTGTAGCTGTAGATGAAATCACTCCGGCCTTTATTCGAGATGTGGCAACCACTTTGGCGGATCAAAAAATCAACATTAAAAGAATCGACAAAGTATCTCCAGGAGAATTCACTTCTCTTGAAGTAATGACTGAAGTTCCTGTAGGACTCGAACTCAAAGCGACCAAGCAAAAACTGATCGATGTATCAACAAACCATAGAGTCGACATGGCCTTCATCAAAGACAATGTCTTTAGAAGAAGCAAGCGTCTGATTGTATTTGATATGGACTCAACTCTGATTCAAACTGAAGTTATCGATGAGATTGCTGACGAAGCTGGTGTTGGTCCTCAGATTAGAGAAATCACTGAGCGTGCTATGAACGGTGAAATGGATTTTGACGAAAGCCTTAAGGCCAGAGTTTCACAGCTTAAAGGTTTAAAGGCCGAAAAGCTTGACGAAATTTTGAATCGTCTTCCACTAACTCCCGGAGTTGAAGACTTCATCAAAACTGTAAAAAGTCTTGGTTACCAAGTTGCTTTGATCTCAGGTGGTTTTACTTATTTTGCCAATGCTCTTAAACAAAAACTCGGTCTCGATTATGCCTTTGCCAACGAACTGGAAATCATCAATGGTGAGCTCACTGGAAATATCACAGGTACAATTGTGAATGCCGAACAAAAAGCAATATTGGTCAACCTCATTGCTCAACAAATGCATATTAGTATGGAACAAGTTGTGGCGATTGGAGACGGGGCCAATGATCTTCCTATGCTATCGGCCGCAGGACTTGGGATTGCTTTTCATGCCAAAGATGTTGTGAGAAGAGAAGCAGAGCATCATATGAGCCATGGACCTATGACCTCCATTCTCTATTTCCTTGGAATTCCGGGACCTAAGAGTGTGAAATAATTCTTTCACGGACGGTTGTCAGAGTCCCGGTTGTCCACTATAAATGCTCGATATGAGAGAACTTCTTCAAAGCAAAATTCATAAGGCCACAGTCACTGAAGCTGACCTATCTTATATAGGTTCTGTAACAATTGATCAGGATCTTCTCGACAAATGTGACCTTTGGCCAGGTCAAAAAGTTTTGATTGTCTCCAATACTTCAGGAGCACGACTTGAAACTTATGTGATTTCTGGAGAGCGAGGAACCGGAATCATCGGAATCAACGGTGCAGCTGCTCACCTGATCAAGAAAGGTGAAGAAGTCATCATTATCGGATTTACTTTTTCTGAAAGACCAGTAGAACCGCGTTGTATTCTTGTTGATTCTTCAAATAAATTTCTCAAGTATCTTTAAATTTTAGTCATTTTCCAAATCACATTCAATTTTAGTTTTGTGCTATTCTAGTCCTATGAAAGCGCGAATGATCAAATTACGTAAAAACCAGACTTCCTTTCCAACAGAAGTTTTGTTTGAACAACCTTGGGAAAGTCTGGAAATACAGGCCGAAGGAATTGATTCACTTCCTAATTCCCTTTCAGAAATAAGTACACTTCGCTCTCTTACACTTAATTGTCCCAACTTAACTGAAATTAATTCTCGTCTTTTTGAAATGCAGACTCTTGAAATATTTAAAATGAGAAACACGACGATTAATAGTTTGCCAGAAGTTGAAAACCCTTCCCCACTTAAAACTTTATTTTTAAGTGGAAATCAACTCGGAGTGACTCCTCATTGGTTTTCAAAACTTCCACATTTGGAATTACTTGATATCTCAGGAAACAAACTCACTTGCGTTCCTGAAGAAATTTCTACGATGGTTAGTTTAAGACGACTTGTTCTAGACAGAAATCAAATCGAAACTCTTCCTAATTTTCTGAAAAATCTGAAACACCTCTCCCATCTTTCTATCGATGGCAATGCATTCGATGAAGACGAAAAAGCAAGAATTGGTAGGGAGTTTGGAATCTGGTTTAACTAGACTCTAATTCTGGCATTGGCCTTTCTCAAACGCTCCAAAAGAGTATTGATCAAAGCTTTATACCAATTTGGCTGTGCCTTGAAGACTTTGTCGAATTTTTCTGATGGTATCACAACAAGTTCTGACTCAGTCATGGCCTTAATTGAGGCACTTCTCGGTTCTTTATCGAGAAAACTCATCTCACCGACAACTTCACCGGCATAAATTGTGCCAATCTGTTTTTCAACATCACCCTGACGTTTCAAAACAGCAAGAGTTCCAGTTTGAAGGAAGTACATTGCTGAACTCTCTTCACCTTCTCTAAGTAAATATTCATCAACTTTAAGCATGATTTTATCTGACATATAACAAAGTATAGCTGATCTCAGAATTTCTTGAAAGAAGAATCGAAAAATTCCCGAAATGCAACATTACATTCCGGGAATAATGAATTGATTGATTTACTGAGCGTGAAACTCAACAGTTCCTTCACTCCCAGCTTCGCTCCAACTCGTCACAAGCAACCCAGTTCCAAGAGTTCCTTTGAGAAGCTCCTTTGAGAGTGGTCTAGTCACAAGTTTATTGAAAACATTAGCAAGTGGTCTGGCACCGAATCTGTCATCGTAGCCTCTTGTCGCCAACACATCCCGAGTTTTTTCATCAAGTTCGATGCGAAGCTTCTTAGAGCCAAGTCTTTCGTTCAATAGTTTGACCTGCTTGTCGATCAAAGACTGCATGATCGATGGATCAAGCTCTTTGTAGTCAAGAATAGCATCCAATCGACCCAATACTTCAGGTTTGAAATCTGCTTCCAAATCTCTTGAGTTAGTTGTCAAAAGAATTATGGTATTTTTAAAATTGATGGTTCGACCTTTGTTATCCGTCAAACGGCCATCATCAAGAATTTGAAGCAAGATATCTGCAAAATCCCTATGAGCCTTCTCAATCTCATCGAAAAGAATCACTGAATATGGCTTTCTTCTCACAGCTTCAGTCAATACTCCACCTTCATCATAACCTACGTAACCGGCAGGAGCGCCAATTAGTTTTGAAACTGAGTGCTTTTCTGAGAATTCACTCATGTCTAATCTGATTAAGTTCGCTTCTGTATCAAAGAGAAATTGAGAGAGAGCTTTAGCTGTCTCAGTTTTACCAACACCTGATGGTCCTCGTAGAAGAAAGCTACCAAGAGGCTTGGTTTCATCCTTAAGACCCGCATGTGAAGTGATCAGAGTATCAGAAATTTCGTGAAGAGGAGCTTCTTGTCCATACACTCGACTATTCAGATAACTTTCGATCTCAAGAATATTGTCTTGCTTGGACTTCATGATCTTTTCAACAGGAATTCCGGTTTGTCTTGAAATCACATTGGCGACTTGTTCACTGGTCAAAATCCAGTTATGTCCACACTCTTCGAGTTGTTTTTGAATTTCAGGAATCATAGAGTACTTCAATCTAGATGCTGTCTCGTAATCCTGATTTCTTTCAGATTGTTCAAGTTCAAATTTGTACCGATCCAGCTGGTTCTTGAGTTCTGTTACTTTTTTCATTGAAAGAACATCTTTTTCCCATTTTTCTTTTCCAACAGCAAACTCTGCTTCCATTTTTTCAATTTCGTTCAAGACGTCTTTATTTTCTTCGTGAACTTGAGCATAGATCTTTTTCGATCTGATCTCACTTTCTAGTTCAGCAAGTTTGGCAGGCATCGCCTCAGCTGATAATTTCAATGCAGAGCTGGCCTCATCAACTAGGTCTATTGCCTTATCTGGAAGATTCTTATCAGTGATGTACTGGTCAGAAAGAAAGACGGCATTGTAAATGGCATCGTCAGAAATTTTGATTCCATGGTGGATTTCCAATTTTTCTCTGATTCCCATCATGATCTCGATAGCATCCTCTTTTGAAGGCTCATCAACAGGAACTCCTCTAAATCTTCTATCCAAAGCTGAGTCACCTAAAATATATTTTTGGTATTCTTCAGGAGTAGTAGCACCGACACAATTCAGCTCGCCTCTAGCAAGCGCAGGTTTAAGGAGGTTGGCAGCATCCATGGCACCATCAGTTTTCCCTGCACCGACTAATTGATGAATCTCATCGATAAAGAGAATTGCTTCACCAGCTTGCGCTTTGGCGAATTTAATTAACTTTTGAAGACGTTCTTCAAATTCACCACGATATTTCGTACCCGCCATAAGAGAGCCCATTTCGAGGGAATAAACAGTTTTTCCTTTCAAGACATCAGGCACTGCTCCTTTGACAATGGCCTCTGCAAGACCTTCAACAATAGCAGTTTTACCGACACCAGCAGGACCAACTAATACTGGATTATTCTTTCCCCTACGTCCGAGAATTTCCATGACGGCTCGAATTTCTTTTGTTCGGCCAATGACTGGATCAAGTTTACCTTGCTCGGCAAGCTCATTCAGATTAGTGAGAAATTCTGGAACTTCATTTTCCTCATCATCTCCACCTGTTTGCATTTTATCAAAATCAATCTGCATGTCAGGCAAGGCTTGAGGAAGATGTCTTAGTAGATCTTTTTCAGAGACTTCTTGTCTTCCATTTTGAATGGCGTGGCTTGAAGCCAGAGTCAACCATTCGCTGAATTTTGAACTTGGTCTGATTTGATCGATTGAAATGTCTGAAACTGTGGCCATTCGGTCCAGTCTGTTTTCAACTTCCTTTTTATAAGTTTTAAGTCCGCGACTTGAAAAAGAGGCGGGATTAGAAATCAATCCAAATAGTAAGTGCTCTGGAGTGAGTTCTGTGTTTTTTCTTTTGAGTGCTTCTGTTTGGGCAACATCGAGAGCTCCCGCAACAATTGAGTCAAATTTATTCATATCCCATCCTCCTTAAAGCGGATTCATTGTTCTAATTTAAAGGTGGGAATACTTGCATTATCGTCAAGGGAGAGAATTAAAAAAAACCAGAAAAAGGAACCTAAGCCATTGAATTAATAGGACTTTTTCAAATATAAAAAGAGTGCATTATACGGAGATTTTCATAGGATGACCTTCAACAGGAACGCCGCCAATCATCGAAACATCGTCCTCATCATATTGATGAAACCCTTGTTTCTCATAAAACTTTTTGGAAGTTTTGGTAGATGAAAGAAAAATTTCTTTAGCTCCAAGACTTTTTGCCACAACTTTCATTTCATCGATTATTTTTTTTCCAAGGCCCAAACCTAAAACCTTAGGTGTAAAATACAGACCACCAATTTCAAACTGACTTTCGGAAACAAACAAAAGACCATAGCCTTCGACTTTTCCATCAGACTCAACCACCCAAACGTGATGGTTGTCGATGAGATTTCTTTTCTGATCCAAG
This sequence comes from Deltaproteobacteria bacterium, assembly GCA_006226755.1. GTDB lineage: Bacteria > Bdellovibrionota > Bacteriovoracia > Bacteriovoracales > Bacteriovoracaceae > M0603. The sequence continues at coordinate 14,396 of SBGE01000286.1, forward strand.
TTAAAAGAACGTCCACCCCAGGCCGCAATCTGCTCAGGGGTGTAATCTTTTGAACAGACTTCCTGAATGGAAGTCATATGAGAGTTATGTATACCCTCTTCATCTCCATGTCTTGCCTTTCGAACAATAGCACTCATTCAGTTCCAGATCCTATTCCACCACTTGTCATCTTTTTTATCAGTTTTAGCTGGCCCTGAAGAAAAATTAGCATCTTTTTCAATCTGATTTCGATCCCAACCAGTCAAATGTGCAAGAGTCGTAATCTCTTTTTCCTGACGGTCTTTGAGACCCTTTTTATAGTTATCCATCTCTGCACAGGTGGCTTCCCCTTTATAGGGATGACGAAGAACATAACGCCCCTGATAGTTACTGGTATCCTTGGTGATCTGAAAACGTAAATCATCAGGAAAGTTTTTATTATCATAACGAACATGTAAACGAGTTACATAGGCCTCAACTGCTCCTCCACCAAATGCTCTTTTTGGCATGGGCTTAGGGATTCCCGGTTGACCAGGAACAATTCCATCATTCACCCAAAATACACCGAGCTTTCGAAGTTCTTCAGTGCTCAAAGGGTCAGCAGCACAAGGATCACACCAACTCATGTTCCATGCATATTCAAGAAAGACCGCCTTATTGTCCTCTCGACGTACAGCAGTTGAAAACATATCTTTATAGAATTTCTTAAAGTGCTCTGCACCTTTTAAGTAAGGAGGAAGTTCCATATTAGATGGTATTTTGACTGTTCGATAATTTACGGTTTCGACTCTTCCTGTTTTAGTCAAAGCAAAAACAAAAAGCTCCTGGCTATCTTTGGCATTGGCCATTCCTAAGCGAATAGGAAGCATGAACTTTTCAGACTCATAGGCCATTTGCAATGGACGTAGATAGGAATAACCAAGTTTACTGTGTTCTTTAAGATTTACTTTTGCGACAAAAAACTTCATTCCTTGTTTGATGTAACTTTCGAGAACTTTGGTGGCATTTGTTGGAACTTTGTAACCATTGTCAGCAAGCCACATTCCTAATCCATCTGATTCTTTGGCAGAAAGAATCAAGATATCATATTCACCGACTTGATATTGGGCCTCTATCGTGACTCCATATTTGCGGCTGCCTTCTCCTTTTTTCATCGCCCTTCCAGGAGCACCACCAAAACTTTTTTGCATGGCTACCTCATTGTAAAGCATGACTTCACAAGGATTAGGATCGTGATATTCAACCAAGCGTGGAGCTGTAAAAGCATCTATCCTATCGACTAATGCTGGCTCCGCCACATTGATCTGACCTTTTTCTAAAACAGTCGGGACTGGCACAACTGTAGCAAACTCTTTGGCCTCTCCTTGGTAATCATTGGCCATAGTCAACACAGTTCTATTTCCATCACGAACCATAACAACTTTTGAAGCTTCGTTGAAAAGTTTGGTGTCTGCTTTAGAAACATAAAATCCGCAAAAGGCATTTGCCTTTGCCGTCATAAAAATCAAGAAGGCTGCAAGGATTGATTTTTCCATTGAAAAGTACTCCCAGGATATTTGATATTAAGTATTGGTGTCATAAGTGATGAAATTGTAAGTGCATAGAAAAGACTTTCGCGATTATAGAGCACATAATTAAAGTAATATGTGATGGCCGCAACAGTTGCACAAAAAATGACTCTCCCTAAACGCGAATCAGGAGTAGATCTAGGATCTGAAATCATTAAAAAAGTAAAAATCAGCAAGGAAATATTTTGCAATCGGTGAAAGGCTATAACAAAAGGATCGCCTAGCCAAAGAGTACGAATTCCTAGAAACAATAAGTGAAATCCAATAAAATAGAGCGCTGTATCTATTCTTGAAGATTTAAAACTAACAAGTGCACCTGCAAAGATAATGGCAAAGACAAAAAAAGCATCTCTTCCCCATTGACCAGGACTCACCCAAGACTGCTCGTTAAAAAGTAACAAACATAA
>SBGE01000158.1 GCA_006226755.1 Deltaproteobacteria bacterium
CTCTTTTAAAATTATTTGGATCTTTTAGCTTGGCTTTATCTAAAGTGAAATCGACCTCAACAGCGAGAGAATTTTGCTCACAATAGGCCTTCCAATTTGCTGCTAATCTCTTTTCTACTTTCACTAAAACAGCATTACAGGAGCGAGCTTTGAGCTTCTCGTTACGTTTGGCAGTCCATCCGTTTTTGCGGTTTAAGTCCCATAAGAAAATGAACATCATTAGGATGCCGATCATGAGTATGGGATTTTTTAGCAATGATTTCGCTATCATAGGTCTATTATGACAGCTCAGGGTAAAAAAAGCACTAAAGTCATCCTTACCTATAGCCGACAAGTATAGTCGGGTAAGGTTTGTTTTTAATAATGTCTTTTCGGGTACTTATGTGCCCGAAAAGACTGTTCAAACGAGAATGCTATGATTGAGAAAACACCCATCTTTGATGATGGTTTTTGGAAGATTCTCCTCCATCTGGAACAGGTTCAGGGGAAGAAAGAGGTTCGGTCAATTCTAGATGAACTTCAAATTAGCGAAAGAGATCTGATTGAAGCACTGACATTTCTTGGCCATTTTGATGTTGGAATCTCTTTAGAAATGGAAGGCTATACTCCTGTTATCGTCAAAGAAAGTGAAAGACCTATTGAGTTCAAGCTTTCCTTTTGTGAATGGATGGCCCTTCAGGCCCATTTTCCAATCTTTGATAAATACCGTGATAAAGAATTTTGTAAAACGATTACGGAAAAGCTCTCCGTCGTTGAACATGAAAATCCAGGATCCAGCTTCTTTGAAGCCATGGAGTCGTGGAATATGTTGAAGTCTGCGACAAGTTCCTGTCCTAATGAACAGGGAAAGATCGTCGAAGAAATCGAAAAAGCTTTTCATGCCAAGTTACTCTTAGAGTTTAAGCTTAGCAGTGGCAATTATGTAGAGCTCTATCCCCATCGAATGGTTTATTTCGAAGGACAACTAAATTTAATAGGAGAGGAGACTGGAGATAGATGTCTTGTCTACTTTCCAATTAAAGATATAGAAACACTTGAATCGAAACTTAATGTTGATTACATACCGAACTTCAGTCGCTTGGAGATCCACGACTTTATTTCGGCAATCAGAACAGTTTCGGGTAATGAAGAACGTCTAGTTCTGAAAATTTCTGATCCTGATGATCTGAATTTAGAAAGAGCTCATCACTTTATCACTAATCCTTATGTGACTTCGAATTCCCAAGGAGAAGTTATCTGGGCCGCTAATGTTGAGGCCTGTGATAATTTGTTTGAATGGCTGTATAGTATTGAGAATTTCATTGAAATTCTCGATCCGAGTAGTCTCAAACAAGATTTTGAAGAATTCAAGGCCATGAAAGAGGTTAAAAAGTTCAAAAAAGCCGGATGACATGATAGAAATGGTCAATGTCACCACAGCTCTCTAAAAACTTTTTTCTCATCTCTTTTCTACCTGCCATGGCCTATTGGTACATGGAGGAAAATTATCCATTGAGAATTGCTTTAACTGCCGGACTTATTCTGGCAGTTGTAGAAATTATCGTTGAAAAAGTTTTTACTAAACATGTTCATACACTTTCAAAATTTAATTTTTTTCTCATCTTATTTTTAGGTGGAATTTCTCTATTGGGAGATGATGGCATTTGGTTTAAGCTTCAACCATTATTCACTGGCATCGGAATATCTGGTTTCATGATTTATCGATTAGTGAGAGGTAAAGGTCTTCTTTTTGAAATGATGGAAATTATGCCAGAAGATAAACCAAGACCTCCGGAATTTATTGTTCAGGCCCTGGAAAAGCACGTCGCAGCTTTCTTTTTGCTTTATGGTTTTTTTATGGGTGCTCTTGCCGTTTGGGGAACAACTGATCAGTGGATGTTCTTTAAAACAATTGGTCTCTATATCGTCTTTTTTATCTTTCTCATCATCGAGATGTTTCTTATCAGACGGGCCATGGGAAAATTCCACAAGGCCCAGCAACAGGCGGAGATGCTTCGTCGGTTCAAGCCCTAGTAAGCATATTTTTTAAGACGTTTCTTGAAGATTTTTTTAGTTTGGGCGTCCATGTTGAGAAGCATGAAGATTCCGGCATTTTGCCGATTTTGATCCGGACCCACCATCGCTAGAGTTCCAATGATTTTGCCATTGAGAAAATACGGAAATGGCATAACACCAGGATACTCATTTGGATGTGGAACGAACATTCCCCATTGGTTGTCATTAAAGTAAATCACCATGCCTTGAAAGTTTTTGATGGTGAACTTATAGGCAGGAAGTCTTCCGCCTGGAACATTGGGAATAGGTCTATTTCCTGGAAGACCATATGAAGGGAGATACTCATAATTTCCATCAGTGATGTCGCCCATCCAAAGGTCAATAGCCATCAGTGTTCCTGAACTTTCAAAATCTGGGGAGAGTTCAACAAACGAGTCCTTCATTTCAGGCAGGGGATATCTGATTCCGACATCGAGAGGAAGTCCAAAAAACACCATATGAATTCTGATTCGATCTTCATTGATCGTAATTTTAGGACCATTGAGTCCTGGAATTGAAGGATTTCCTCCACCTTCTCCAACACAACCTGTGAATGTAAAAATTGATAATAGAAAAAGGAAACCGCAAATCCGTGGTTTTAAGTTCATTATTTCTTCCTTGATTTAAATTGAGCTTTCAGAGGGCTTTTCGGTCATTTTCACGGTGCGCTTAATGCATCCTTTAAGATAAATTTAGTGGTCAAAAGGCCATTTTGTAATAAACTATCAACACCTAAATTGATAATAATTGAGTATTAGAGTAGAGATGGAAGTCGTAAAAATTCTTGTCGCAGATGATTCAAAGGAAGTGAGAGAGCAGATGCTTAACCTTCTAGTGAAGTTAGGTCATACAGACATCACCATGGCCGAAAATGGGAAGTCTGCCATTGATAAAATCATCAATGAAATAGACAAGTATCTTCCATTTGATTTGATTATTCTCGATCAAAATACTTCAGTACTTGATGGAATGGAAGTT
>SBGE01000007.1 GCA_006226755.1 Deltaproteobacteria bacterium
TCTCTATCGAGAAAAGAACTACCGGAGCGGTTTTACTGGAGAGTTCGCCAAGGTAAAGGTGAAAGTTATAAAAGGAAAGTAGTTGTCCTGAAGGGAATTGAACCAAAAAGAAAAATAGTAAAACAAAAAGCCGTCAAAAAAGAGTTTTTTCAAAAGGTATCTCGCTTAGGGGTTTCTTATCTTCCGACTATGACAGAATACAAAACCACTGTAGGTACTAATCAAGTGACGATCGATGGTACAGCATTGAATGGAATTGGTCTTTGGTACGAGAAAGGAAGAAAGGATAGAGACGCTCATTTTTTTCCTTTTTATAAAATCTCTTTAATCAGAACAGCTGGAGAAGTATTCAATACGCTTGGATTTTCAAATACCACTATCCAATTGAGCTATGGTGATTTCCTTCACTATCTACCTTTTCAGGTTTTAATCTTGGCAGAAGCAGGTCTTCGTTCTTCTTATTATGTTCAAAGTTCCAATGTGGTTGAAGAAAGTGAAACTTTCTTTGCTGGCGGATTAGGTCTGCGCTATCCCTTTTATCTTCTAGGCTTTTCTCAAAATGTTGAGGCTTCTTATACAACTGGTACCAGCGGTCAGTTTCATTTGGGCTGGAGCTCTACTTTTGCTCTTTCAAAAAAGAGTGAACTGAAATTTGGAGCTGCAATGGAAAGTTCTGATTTTGATACTGATCGAGGAGCGGCTACACTCGATCAAACCCGTATTGAAGTTGGTTATATAATGTCCCTTTAAAGCCTTGTTTTTTCTATTTCAAAATGTATTTACAATCAAAGACAAAAACTCAAATTTTGGGCATTTTCAGCCAATATTATTTGTTTTGTCGTGTTGTGATTTCAATAATTTACTTTTCTTTTTAATAGATAAGACCCCTCCTCTATAATGAGGGACATCACATTATTTTCGGGGGAAAATTTTGAGAGAGACGTTTCTCAAAACATTGAATGTGATTCTTTTGTCCGGACTCCTTATTTTGACATCTTGTCTTTCCGGGTCAGAAGAAGAAGCAACAGACAATGCATTTGGCATTGGAGATGGTCCGGCAGTTGTTCCGGCTCCCCCCCCAAATTGTTTTCATGATACCTATCAAATCAATGATGAGTTCATTACCAGAAAGCTTGATGTTTTAATTATTCCTGATACTTCAGGATCTATCGTTGATGAACGTGCAGCTATTGCTGACGGCTTTGATAATTTCATCAATCTTCTACCGGAAGAAGTTGATGCAAGAGTTGCTGTGATGCTGGCGCACTCTTCTAAATCCATGCGTTCAGGTAAGCTTTATCGAAAAGGCGGAGAACCAACTCTTCTTGATGTCTCAGCTCTAACTGTTGATGAAGTCAAAACTCATCTAAGAACCAAGCTTATGCATCCAAAGGTTGATGGCTTTGGAGATGGTGGTGAGACAGGTCTTTTCTCTTTGAATAAGTCATTAGGTGATGAAGAGTATCAAGCCGCTCAAGATGAAGGTTTCTTTCGTGATGATGCAGCTTTGGTTGTGATTTTTGTAGCAGATGAAAATGATATCTGTGGAGAATATCCAGATGGAGTTCTTCCTGTTCCAGATCCTGATAAAAAAGAAGAGATGACCTTTTTTACTGATTGTGTGAGTGATGCTCCTCAATCGGCAATGAATGGTAAATACCAAAGAGGGGATTACAATCGAGTTATCACTCACTCAATAGTTTTGAACAACCTTAAAGCAAGAAGAGGGAACATGCCTTTGGTTGTTGGAGGGGTGATTTACAATAATCTCGAGACTATGCCTCTTAAAGGTGAAAATGAAATCGGATACGGCTATCTACAAATGATCGAAGAGGCCGGAGGTATTACAGTAGACTTGGCCACTGGACGATATGGAGATGGACTTTCAAGACTTGGTATCCTGGCTTCTTCAGCAGTAAAACCGGAAAAAGAATTCAATCTTAAAACGGCGAAAGTCGATCTTGATAGTATCAAAGTTTTTCTTGATGGAGTTCCGGCCAATTATACTTATGTTCACGAGCTCAACCAGGTTCATTTGCAGGAAGAGACTACAATCCTCTCTAAGGTTGATGTTCAATATTGTCCAAAGGTAGAGCCGACTCCGACACCGACTCCGACTCCGACACCAACTCCGACTCCTGAGCCAACGGCAACACCGACTCCAACACCGGAGCCGACTGTAGAGCCGACGCCAGAACCAACACCGGAGCCAACGGCAACACCGACTCCAACACCGGAGCCGACTGTAGAGCCGACGCCTGAACCAACACCTGAGCCGACGCCTGAACCAACACCTGAGCCGACGCCTGAACCGACGCCGACACCGGTACCAACGCCTGCGCCTAAAAACTTGATGGTTACTGCTGGCGGATTCCACACTTGTGCTCTTAACTCGGCCAATGAAGTAAGATGTTGGGGACGAAACAACTTTGGACAGCTAGGACTTGGTCATATGAACTCAATGGGTGACAATGAGTCGCTGGATTCATTGCCAGCTGTTGATTTGGGAGAGAAGGCCGTCTACATTGCTTCAGGTCTTTATCATAACTGTGCAGTTCTTGAATCAGGAAGCGTGAGATGTTGGGGTTACAACAACCTCGGTCAGCTTGGTCTTGGAAACACAGTTAATGTTGGTGATGACGAATCTCCTTCAAGTGTTTCAACTGTTTCTCTTGGAGGAGAAGCGCTACGTGTTTATCTTGGAACATTCTATTCTTGTGCTCTTCTAAAAGGTGGAGCTGTAAGATGTTGGGGACAAAATGCCAATGGACAATTAGGTCTTGGTCACCTCAATAATATTGGGGATGATGAAGTCCCATCCTCTATTTCTCCAGTCAGCGTTGGCGGCGCTGTTGTGCAGATGGATGTCTCGACTGTGTCGAATCACGTCTGTGCTATTCTCGATGGTGGTGATGTACGTTGTTGGGGATCTAACACCTACGGCCAGCTCGGGTACGGTCACATGAATACCATTGGAGATGATGAAGTTCCTTCAAGTCAGCCAGTTCTCTC
>SBGE01000171.1 GCA_006226755.1 Deltaproteobacteria bacterium
CACCCAGCATTTTCGAGCATAGAAAAATGAATAGCGGTCTCATTTGTTTCCCTTTGCGCTTCACAACGTAATGAGTCACCTTGTCGAGTAAGGATACATTCGATGTCAGACTCTCTCTGAATCTGATTTCAAATTCATCCATCTCAACAGAAACGGGATCAATGATCTCCTTTACCTTCATCATACTACAAATATACAAGTAGACAGGGCTTAAATAGCAACTGTTCAAAAAGAAAAGAGGTCACATCACATGCGACCTCTTTCAGTATAATAAATGTCCGGGAATTAATCTCTGATTAATTGAAGGAATCCATGCCCTTCAAGTACCTCATCAGAATAACCTGTAATGACATATTTGTAGAAGTATGTTCCTTCAGGAGCATTTGCTCCACCTTGAGATTTTCCATCCCACGCAGGATTAACACCACTGCTTTCATACATGATATTACCCCATCTGTTCAATATCGTCAACTCAATGTTTTTCGCATTCGTTGTGTTCAGAACGAAAAGGTCATTTTCATTGTCGCCGTTTGGTGTAAACACGTTTGGAGCTACAACCGTTGGAGTAGGTAAGATACAACTTCCGTCATCAATTGTTGCTAATGGATTGTAGTTCAACGCAAGAGGGTCAGTACATCCACAAGGGATAACATCAATACTTACGTATGCCGTATCTGCACAGTTTTGATTGTCATAAGCGATCAGCATTACAACTGAACTCGAAATGAACGTTTCTGACTGAGGAGACATATCATTTACGTTATACACATTTCCATTACCGAAATCCCAGGTATAAGAAGATGTATTCTGACTATTGTTTGTGAAAGTAACATTAAGCGGAGTACAACCTGAAGTAGGCGATCCTACGAAACTTGCAATAGGAGGATTTTCAATATCAATGAAAATACTATCTGATTCAGTACAAACATCGTCAGTAACAGTAAAGTAATACCATCCAGAAGGAACATTTGTGATAACGGTTGCATCAACACTATATGACCCCGGATTACCTGGCCCCGTCCAGTTGTAGAATGGCTGTCCAACAGTTGTTGTTGTTCCCGACACAAACGCCGAGGCAGCACCCGTTGGTAAACAAGCAGATGAAGGGTATGAAAGTAGGGTGTCAATATTTAACGTTTGATTCACGACCATGACGACACTGTCGTCGTAGAGATAACCACAGCCATCCTCGATCTCAACGTAATAAATAATAGTGTCTTGCTTCTGATCTTCCGACCATATATTGGTTGGATTCGTCGTGCTTCCGGTAGACCATGTAAATGAATATGGACCGTTTGCATTTGCAAGGTTTAGTACTTCAACCGGAATAGTGTCATTCGGACATTGACGCAGAACAGTATCCACGAGGTTCCAGGTTAGTGAAGCTGTGTTAACTGTTATAAAGATCGAATCTGATTGACATTGGAAGTTACCCAGTGTGTCATAAACGTAAGCAACAAAAGCAGTGTCAGATGTCGGCGCAGCGTAAAAGAACGTAGTATCCTGTAAACCGTTAGACCAGTTGATCGTAGCACTGTTACATGGCCCGGCATTTACCGAAATGTTATCCAATCCCCAGTTATCGAATGATGATCCAGAAGAGTTCACCTGGATCCATTGAAACATAGTTCCCGTAGTCATGGCTGCTTGAGGAATCGGAACATTAAAGCTACTCCAAGAAGTATAGTTTGTAATATATGGAGAGCTTACAACGCTGGTTGTCGTCCCGGGATTAGCAGGTAGTTCATATCCCCCTGGACTATAATATACAATCGTGATCCATGTTAAACCACCATCGGTACTATATTGTAATTCCACTCCTTCGTTCGCAAGATCTGGTCCTTCACATGGAGCTGCTTGACCTTGGATAGAATATACCATGTCGAACGTTATGAATCCTCCACAACTCACATCAAAAGCAGGTGTACCGATTGTTGGAGTTGCAGTACCAGCCGTTGATGCCCAGTAATAGTTGGTCCCTGAAGGGTTCGCACCACATGGTTGACCATAGTTTTGACCACCAGTTGTTGACCATCCCGGAGGTAGAATTCCGAAGTCAAAGTTATATGATTGACCTGTTGCTGTTATTGATGCAGCTCCCGTAATTAAAACTGAATCACCGGGACAGATCGTAGTGTCTAAAGGAGTAACAAAAACGTTACACACCTGAGCTTCTACCGATACAGCACCAAATAGAATAAATGAGAGTAATGCAAATATCTTTTTCATCTTATTTTACTTCTAGGTTTATGATCTCAACAGAGATTGGCTCGATTCCAAATGTATTTTGATATGGGTTTCTGATCAACACAGAAACTCTTCCTTCTGTAGCGTTGCAATCTCCAATGATCGTTGTGTTCGGAGCTATTGTAAACGTTCTTGTATTTTCGATACTTTCCTCACAACCGGCACAAGTACCATCTGAGTAGTTTACAGCAGCACTGAATGAAAAGCTGATCTCTTCATCCGTTGTATTGCTCAATTTAAAAAATACGTAATCAAATGGTTTATCAACACCTTCCAATTTGCAGGATGTCAATTGTCCTTCGATAACTAATCCGTTTTGATTTGCCAGCTCAGTCCATTCTTTTTTCAATTTTCCGAGCTCCACAGCATTTTGTGCCATTAGGTTAAGGCTGCTGATCAAAAGTGCAATTAATGTGATATATTTCTTCATAGCAGTTATTAATTCGATGTATAGACTCTTATTTTCAGATAGAGGTTGCAAAGGAACGATAAAAAGTTCATTCTTGTATTGTCAAATGTGTGAATTACTTAACTTTTAACACACGTTCATCTTCCTTAAGAGCCTTGTTTTTATTGGCTAATTGGCCGCATGCAGCATCGATGTCCTTACCTCTGCTACGACGGACATTTACAACAAGATTTTTACTTTCCAGGAACTTGGCAAATGCATCTGTTTTTTGCGATGAAGCGCGTTGGAACTCTCCGTCATCGATCGGGTTGTATTCAATAATATTGATCTTGCAAGGGACACAACGTGCAAATGCGGCTAATTCTGCGGCATCTTCCAGTGAATCGTTGAATTTGTCGAAGATGATATATTCGAATGTCACGCGTGTTCCTGTTTTTTCATGAAAATATTGCAGCGCCTCTGTCAAAACAGATAGGTTGTTTGTATCATTTATTTCCATGATCTCACTTCTTTTGCGATCATTTGCTGCGTGAAGTGAAAGTGCGAGATTGACTTTTACATCGTCATCTCCCATCTTTTTGATCATTTTAGCTATTCCTGCAGTAGAAACGGTAATACGCTTTGGAGACATTCCAAGCCCTTTATCAGAAGTGATCCAGTGGATGGATGACATCATGTTTCTGTAATTGAGCAGCGGCTCTCCCATTCCCATATACACGATATTGGTTAGTGGTGTATTGTACTTCTCAAGTGCCATGTCCCGAAGCGAGCTCACTTGATCAACGATTTCACCCGGACTGAGATTCCTTAATAGCTTTAATTTTCCTGTTGCACAGAATTTACATGAAAGACTGCAGCCAACCTGAGAGGAGATGCATGCCGTTGTTCTACTGGATGTAGGTATTAAAACACCTTCTACGACTCGTTTATCAAAGGTTTCGTAGGCACATTTGATCGTTTTGTCTTTACTGATCTGTTGATCACTCAGTACTATTTTATCGATAAAAAAATGTTCCTCCAGCTGGCTGCGCAAGCCCTTTGGTACATTTTGCATTTCATCGAAAGAAGCTACCTGCTTATTCCACAACCAATCAATAATTTGGGAAGCCCTGAATTTCTTTTCTCCAAGATCCAGTATTGCCTGGATCAATTCATCTTCGGAAAGCTCCCGGATATTTTTCTTGCGTTGCATGGTGCAAAGTTACGACATCTAATCAGCCTACGGAATAGTTGAAAGATTTAAGTAGGGAACTCAATTGATTAAGCAAGGTTTCTTTGTCCTCACTGGAAGAGGCTATTCCGTACTTGGAGATCTCAATGGCACTGAAAATTCGGGAGACATCTTCTGTTTTTTCTTCCTGATCGTTTTTGGTCAGCCAATCAAGTATCTGCTCTTTCGTCAATACTCCTTCTGACAATTTCATTTGATCTAAAAAGAGTAGATGAATACATTTCTGAATATGAGTGTAAAACTCTAGGTCATTCGACGAAATAGTATTTACTGCTTGTCTGAAATGGTCCCGAATATTTTTATTGTGGTCAATTACAGGTATTTCAGGTGTATCGGGCATCGTTTCCTCCTTTTTCTTTTTAACTCGTAAGATCAAAAGCAAAAGAAAGGCAAGTGAAAGAGTAGGTAAACCAAAAAGTAATATGGAGTGCCAGCTAAAATGTCCGGATGGATCTTCTTCTTTAGCATTCAAAACCAATTCATCGCTGTCATCTTTTTCTGAACTTTCTGGATCATCATTTACATCCTTAATGGATGGGTCTTTTAATACCTTTATCTTGTTTTGGTTTGAGGTCAGGGTGACGTATTGCTCGCTTTTAGGATCAAAATAAGTGACTTCCATTGGTGGGATGTTGAAATCTCCTTTTGTAAGGACCTGGATGTGATATTTATATGTCACGTCTCCTTCAGCACCATTAATTCCTATGGTGAAGTTCTCCTCCTTTTCCGGATCGCCATATATGATAAAGCCTTTCGGAAGGACAGGTCTTGGTTCATTGAAATTCATCAAATTACCTGTTCCATGAATAGTAACCGTGTACGTAAAAACATTCCCTTGTTTTATTTTTAAGGAATCAATGGAAGCTTGCATGGAGAATTTTCCTACCGCCCCTATAAATGAACCAGGAGCATTCTTAGGTAACGATTTAATGATGACATTAAAGCTGCCTGAATTTACAGGGAAGCTCTGATAACCTTGATGTAGATTCAGTTGAAATGGTTCAATCGTTACTTTACCAACTCCTGACGGGAACACGAGGTTTTTATCATAATCAAATGCATACAGTTCTGTACCCAATACTCTTTCTCGTGAAACCTTAATATTGTTCATGTTTCCAAGTGGATGTTTTGTGATCGCTCCCGGTACGTCGTACGGCAAATAACCACTTATATGACTTGGGTCAAAATGAGAATATACTTTAGCCGATAAGATCAGAGGTTCCCCTTCATAGAGCTCGGTTTTATTTGCGGCGATTACGCCAAAAGCAGGATCTTTGAGTTGCTTTTTAGTTATTTCACCAGTTGAGCTTAAGTTCGATTTTGGATCTACCTGTATGGTGACGGTATTAGATGTATAAACTTTGTTCAAATTCTTGATGTAAACAGGACCGATCTTGTATTTTCCCGCTTTGGTGATCACACCAGAAAAGGAGTAGAAGTAGATCGTTTTTACTTCACCTGTAGTGTAATCAATTTCATCTTGTGAACCTTGACTAATATTATAATCCTGTACAAATGAACTCGGGAGATTGTCTACCTCCATCTTTCCATTTACTGTAGCAGTAACTGTTATTCTAACGGATTCACCAACTTCAACATGAGACGGCTCAACAACCAAATCTACACGTGACTTTTGACCCAACACGTGAAGGATAGACATTGAAGTTGCTATTAGAATGAATAACCGCATGATCACCAGTCTTTTCCGGATTTAGGATTGCTTTTTCCATTTCCACCACCTGACATTCTTCTTTTGGTTTCAGCTTCCTTTTTCATAAGGTCGTCAAGCATCTTTTCAGCTGCCTGATTAGGAAGAGTTGCCTGACTGTTTTGGTCGTTCTGTTCTCCCTGTCCTTTGTTCTGCTGGTTTTGATTTTGCTGGTTTTGATTCTGATCTTGCTGATTCTGTTGATTCTGTTGATTCTGTTGGTTTTGATTCTGATTTTGCTGATTATTCTGATCTTGATTTTGGTTCTGATCCTGATTATTGTTCTGATTTTGTTGTTGTTTTTTTTCTTCAACTATCTTTCTGCGGATCGCTTCTGAAAGATTGTATCTGGTTTCTTCATTGTTTGGATCATTACGTAAGGATTCCTTATAAGCCTCAATTGCACCGTCATAATCTTTATTCTTCAATCTGGAATTACCGATGTTGTGATAATTTCTGGATTTTTCGGCAGTTGACTTTTTATTCGCGGATCCCTGCTGATATATTTTTTCGGCACGTCCAAACTCCCTGGCTTTATATGCCGTCTGACCCATTTCGTCAGAGAGATCAACAGAAGAAGGTTTTGTTTTTTGGATACGCTCGTAATGACCAAGCGCTTTTTCATATTCTCCTTTTTTATAGGCGTCACGAGCCATTTGCAAGGTATCTCGCCAATCCTGTCCGAATGAGGAAAAATGAACTAAAATCATTATTGAAAGAAGGGCTCTCATCTTCCTGAACTATACTTGAATTGAATAAAAAGAAACAACAACCAGAACACGAAACTCATCATTAACGTGTATTGGAAGCGCTCTTCCTTGATTTCGAATTCTAAATTATCAATTTTAACCCGTTTGATATGGTTAATTTCTGTTAAGAGTTCGCTTAGATCAGGAAATTCGGAGTCGGCAATAATGAGGTCCGTACCGGCTTTTGATGCCAGCGACCCTAAAAATTTCTTGTCCAATTTGGAATGGACAGGAGCTCCCATTGCATTTTTCTTGTATCCCAATTCAGGACGATATGGATCTTTTGGAACTAGACCACCATTCGTTGTTCCGACGCCCATTATCATCACTTGGACCTTTTTCTCTTTTAATTCTTTCAGCACAGGTGTAGGATCCATTTCATGATTTTCACCATCCGTTATGACCAGAATGGATTTTGCTGTTCTCTCAGGTGAGAACATTTTCTCTGCCGTTTCAAGTGCAGCAAAAATGTTAGTTCCTTGATCAGAGATCATGTCCGTTTCGATATCGCCAATAAATAGTTTGGCAGCACCGTAGTCCCTTGTTACAGGAAGCTGCACAAATGCCGAATTGGCAAAAATGCATAGACCAATTCTTTCACCATGTAATTGGTTTAGTAGTTGATTCAGTGCTCTTTTGGTTACATCTAGTCTCGTCTTTTCTTCGGAGATATCAGTAACATTCATCGAGTTAGAAACATCGATACAAATTACGAGTTCAAGTGCTTCTTTTGTGCCACTTGTTTTCTTCTTACCTGAGGCTGGAAGTCCTAAAGTCAAAATTAAAAAGAAGAATGCCAGACGTACACATAGATATTGAAAGAAGAACCGCAATGATGAAACCGGTTCAAAGATCTTATCCTGAAGAGATTTGTCGACCGCATTGATCCTTTTATTATACCTCCAGGCATGAAATAACATCAAAACAGGAACAAGTAGGGTAGGCCAGTACCACCAGAGCTGATCGGATGCGGTAAACTCCAGATCATTACCGAATATTATTCGGAGAATGTATCGTGAACTCGAGAATGCAAAGCCAAGGAAAACCTCTGAACCAATAATAATTGGAAGTAGAAGATTCAATAGATATGTATTCCCTTTATTAATCATTTCGTGTAAACAATAATGTTAGCACAACAATTAGAAAACCACCTGCAAGGATTGCCCAATTTAAAAATGCTTGTGGTGTTGATGGAGGTTCTGATTTAAATTGCTCATCTTCCATTTTGCGTTTTTCGAGCCTCTCGATCTCTTTATAAATATCTCTCAAGCTGTTTTCATCCACCGCCCGGAAATATTTGCCTCCCGTTCTAACAGCGATCTTTTTTAACGTAGCTTCATCAAGCTCTACTTCTGTATTCTGCATAACAGAACCAAAGGGAGTTTGAACCAGGCTAGGGGCTTCTCCTCGACTTCCAACCCCAATGGTGTATACTCGGACATTCTTGGCTCTTGCAAGCTCTGCTGCCATTAAAGGAGAGACTTCAGCACCGGTATCTACTCCATCGGTAAGTAGGATCACTACTTTGGATGGAATACTGTCATTACGCAAACGGGTGATCGCCGTACCTAGCCCTATTCCGATTGCAGTTCCTCCTCCAATCATGTCGCCATTAATGGATTGGATCTGTTTTTTGAGGATCTCATGATCTAAGGTAGGAGGACATGCTGTAAATGCCTCACCGGCAAATGCTACTAAGCCTATTCGATCCGTTTTACGTCCGTCAATAAAGTCAATTGCTACATTCTTGGCGGCCTCCAATCTGTTTGGTTTAAAATCCTGGGCAAGCATTGAACCTGAGACGTCCATAGTTATTACGATGTCAATACCATTTTTGTAGTTTCTTTCCGTGTCATTGTACATAGACCAATGAAAAGGTTTGGCCATGGCAAAGATCATCATAGCCAGCACAAACCCGGCGATCAGGAAAAGGACTTCGCGCAATCTTAAGATCCACGTTTTTTTCAAACCGGAAATATTATTTGAGCTGCTTACTCGAAATCTTCCTTTGTCCTTATATTCTCTGAAAAACAAATAGAACGTTACAATAGGGACGAGCAGAAGTAGCCACAGCCATTCTGAAGCGTAGAATTCATATTCCCAAAAGCGTATGTTCCAGTTAGTCATCTATTCTTTCAAAATCGAGTGGACTTGTCTCCGCAATTATTTGTCTTGCCAGACTTGTCATTTTAATGATCTCTTTATTCTCAGGTCTGGATTTCGCAAATTTCACCATATCCGACTGAAATAGAATTTGAAGGATGGAGGTAATAGTATCATCATTGAGCCCTTTCTCCTTCAAGATCAATTTTGTTTGAGTTGTTGTGCGTTCCAAAAGATCGATGTTATATCGGGAGGATAGATATGCACGGAGTATAAAGGACAATTCAATGTAATATTCTTTGACATTGCCGGATTCCCATTTTCTAGTGTTTTCCAGCGCATCTATCGCATGCAGCGTTCTTTCGCGCAGACTTGTTTGTTTTTCAGGAATTTTAAACTGAGGTTTTTTCCTGAAATACATGAAAATCAAAAAACCAATGATCACAATCGCTATGAGCCACCACCACTTCTTGAGTAATTGGATGATGAATGCATCGCCACCGGGAACATCAGCAAAAGATTCGTGGATGTCATAGATGTCCAGACTATCGATCGGGTCAACGAGAAATACGGAGAAGCTTGCTTCCGGGAAATAATAGATCGAGTCCTTTATAAATGCAGCACGATTCGTGATAAAAACGATACCACTGTCATAAATTGTTGCGTTGAATGATAATTGCCAAATACGTTTACTTTTCGAAATGAAGTTTGTGTCCTTGTAATCGTCTAATAGTTCAAGTTTGGCAGGAGTTAAATTAATACTCCCATCAAAGCTTCCAATCTTAACAGATAAATCGTCAGAATTTAAAAAACGTACTGAATCTGATTTATCAGTAGTTACTTCAAATAAAATGGAGATAGGTTGTCCGACCAGGATGGTGTCGTTCGACACAATAGTCTTCAGTTCCTGAGACAAACTGCTGAAAGATAGAAAAAGGACAATATAGAATAGGCCTCTCGTCATCGATTCTTGAAGAATTTGATCATCGGTTTTACAATGTCCTCATCAGTTGAAATTCGAACAGAATCTATTCCGAACCGTTTAAGTTCTTTATCGATCTTGTTTTGACGATCGATCGTCATTTCTTTGAGCTGTTCTTTAGCTTTTTTATCTGAAGAATCGATCCAGAATGGTTCACCAGTTTCAGCATCCTGGATCTTGATAATTCCAAGATCCGGAAATTCAACTTCTCCCGGATCAAACAATTGAATGGCTATCAAGTCGTGTTTTTTTCTCGCCACCTTTAATGACTGTATGTAGTCATGATCATCGATGAAGTCGCTTATTAAAAATGCAATACTTCTTTTCTTCTGTGTATTCGTGAAATACTTTAATCCTTCCTGCAGATCAGTTTGAGTTCCACGGGTCTTCTGCTCAATGAGCTCTCGCAAAATATAAAGGGCATGTTTACGACCTTTTTCTGGAGCAATAAAGCGTTCCACTTTATCACTAACAAAAATAGCTCCCACCTTATCACCATTACTTATGGCTGAAAACGCCAGAATAGCTGAGATCTCGAGGGCAAGTTCTTTTTTAGTACGTTGTTTGGTTCCAAATTCAGAGGATCCGGAAACATCGATGATGAGCATAACAGTCAGCTCTCTTTCTTCCTCAAAGACCTTGACATAGGGTTCACTGAATCGAGCTGTAACATTCCAGTCAATGGTTCTGACCTCATCTCCAAAATGATAGTTCCTAACCTCGCTAAATGCCATACCTCTTCCCTTAAAAGCAGAATGATACTGTCCCGAAAAAATATGCCGGGTCAGTCCCTTGGTTTTGATTTCAAGGTGACGGATCTTTTTTAGGAGCTCAGAGGTTTCCATTTTTAAGGAACTTCGACTTTTGCCAGGATTTTATTCAGGATATCTGAAGTATTCATGTTTTCAGCTTCCGCTTCATAAGTCAAACCTATTCGATGTCTCATGACATCAGCGGCTATAGCTCTGATATCATCAGGAATTACAAATGCACGTCCTTGTAAAAAAGCATAGGCTTTTCCGGCCAATGCCAGGTTGATACTTGCACGTGGCGAACATCCGAAAGCAATTAGAGGCTTAAGGAACCCTAAACCATAACGCTCAGGATCTCTTGTGGCAAACACGATATCTACAATGTAATTCTCTATTTTTTCATCCACGTAAACTTCCTTTACCAATTCACGGAAGCGTTGAATATCATTTCCTGAAAGGACATGCTTTACTCCGGAAAGGCCTTCTTTTCGTACGTTCGTTCTGATGATCTGTCTTTCTTCGTCTTTCGTCGGATAACCAAGCACAACTTTGAGCATAAAACGATCGACCTGAGCCTCGGGCAATGGATATGTCCCCTCTTGTTCTATTGGGTTTTGTGTTGCCAATACAAGAAAAGGTTCTGGAAGCTTAAACGTTTCATCACCAATCGTTATTTGACGTTCTTGCATGGCTTCGAGTAAGGCAGATTGAACCTTCGCAGGTGCTCTGTTGATCTCATCGGCAAGCACGAAATTTGAGAATATCGGCCCTCTTTTTACCGTAAACTGCTCACTTTTTTGATTGTATATCATTGTCCCTGTGACATCGGCTGGTAGAAGGTCCGGTGTAAATTGAATTCTGGAAAAATCTACAGAAACTGCATCAGATAAGGTCTTAATAGCCAACGTTTTTGCTAATCCAGGAACACCTTCCAACAAGATGTGCCCATTTGCAAAGAGCGCAATTAGCAATCGATCAAGCATATATTGTTGTCCAACGATGACTTTTCCGATCTCTTCTCTTAGCATCTGCAAAACAGGTTTTTCAGCCTGAATTTTTTCAGATAGTATTCTAAGTGCCTCTGCAGCATTGACTGGCTGTTGCTGATTCTCTTCCATTGTGTTGAATTTCTGGGGACAAAGATCTTAAAGTTAGTTGATGTGGCTTGATTTTCCTGTTAATTAATGTTAACATTGTTTCGTGTCAAATCAAGAACAAATAGCAGACAGAAGGTGTCTAGAATGCGGTGATAAACTGGTTGGTCGCGTTGATCAAAAGTTTTGCTGTGATCAATGCAGAAATACCTACAATAACAGGTTAAATCAGGATGCAAATAAAACAGTTCGACGCATCAATGGTATTCTCCGAAAGAATCGTCGTATTTTAAATATGCTGAACCCTGAAGGAAGGGTGACTGTTGACGGCGTTACGTTGGCAGAATACGGATTTAATTTTCACTATTACACGAATATCTACACCACAAAAACGGGTTCCACTTATTATTTCTGTTATGACCAGGGGTATTTAAAGTTGGAAAATGACAAGTATATGCTTGTACACAAGCAAGATTACGTGAAATAGAAATCACCTAGTGCTTGCGCTTGAGAGCGATAATGGTCAGATCATCCGTTTGTTCACCTTGTCCTATCCATGTATCGAATTCATTTTCGAGATGCCTTTTCTGCTCACCTAAGTCAAGTGTAATTACCTCTTCAAAAACTTCAAGAAGTCTGCGGAATGAATATTTTTTGTCATTTGGTCCGCCAAACTGATCCTGGAAGCCGTCAGTGAACATGATCAATTCATCCTCAGTGTTAAGTTGCGTATAATTCGTTTGGTATGAAACAAAGCCATCAAAATGAACATCGCCAATGTGTTTGTTATCGCCTTTGAACATGGTGAACTCATCTTTACGATAGATCAGGAACCTAGATCCCGCGCAGGCATAGGATAACTCGCCTGTATTTTTATTTAGGGCACAAACCGTAATTTCCATTCCGTCATTTACCTGTGTTGAGTCCTCACCACGTGGCAGAATTTCCAGCAATCGTTCATCTAATCGGTCAAGAATTTTACCGGGTTCAAATATCTTGTCATCCAGTACGATCATGTTGAGCAAGTTCATCCCAAGAACGGTCATAAAGGAACCTGGAACACCGTGTCCGGTACAATCAGCAAGCGCAAAGATCAATTGGTCTCCGGTGTCATCCATCCAGTAGAAGTCCCCCGAAACAATATCCTTAGCCTTATACAAAATGAAGTGGTCCTGAAAAAGATTGGAGAACATTCGCTCATGAGGGAGTAAGTTCTGCTGTATACGACGAGCGTAATGTATACTCGAAGTAATATTATCCCTTTGCTCTATGATCAATGCTTGTTGAGTACGAATGTCGGTTATATCCCTTGCCAGTGCTATGAATCCTTTGATGAAATCCTTAGATCCTGGTACAAAGAGGGTCGTAACATATTGCCCGATCCATAGCAGTGCACCTTCTTTCGTTCTAATTGGGAATTCTCGATAGGAACTCGTCTTTCTTTGACTAAAATGATCAGCATAATAAGCCGAGATCTCATCCCTGTATTCTTCATCGACTATCCCGAGTGAAGAGCTCCCTAAGAGTTCTTCTTTTGAGAAACCAAGCTTCTCGAAACATACATTATTCAGAAATGTAAAATTACCGTCTACGTCGCAGCGATAAATGAAATCTTCCGCGTTTTGGACAAGAAGCTCGTAGGTGTTTTCGAGCTCCATTCTTTCTGTCACATCTTGTCCAATGATCACTCGAAGCTCATCAGTAAACTGTTTGAAAGACCACTCTATCCATTTGATCTGTTGAGAACGATTCTTCATTGGAACGAGGTAATTTTCTCCATCAATGAAATCCTTGAGTATGTCAGTTTCCCTGTACTTATCATCGAACGGAACAAATTTGTTCAGATACGTAATGTTTCTTTTCAATAGTTGGTCGTGAACGGTGTCCGCAAACAAGGAAATGTTTTCACTTACATATTGGATCGTACCTTGTTTATCAAAGGCAATGGCAGGTAAATTTCCTTTGTTGATGATGGCGGAGATGAATAAGAGTTTCTCAAGTGAATTATATCGTAGGTATGAGATGAATATGAGAAGGCATGATTGAATGAATATTGCGATCAGGAAGTAAACTTTGCTGTAAACGGGATCTTTAATGACCTGAACATAGATTAGAGAGATGGCAAGAAGTACAATGGAATAAATGATTGTTTGCTTCAAGTTTCTCAGTACATATGGTACGATCATCGAAACCAGAATAATTCCAATTAAATGGAACGGATGTAGATCACTTAGGTATAATTCGTAGAAGAAATGACCTTGGGCAAGCAGAAGACCAATAAGGAGTAAGGCATTGTAATAGCTTTTTTCTGTCCCGTTTGCTTTAGATGAAAGCGCCAGCAGATATAACGTCAGAAATCCGAATGAGGTAATAAGAGAAGCACCTATGTGTAACGTCAGCTGTTGATCAAGCAGAGGGGCGCTAAAATGTGCCGTACTTATAGCAACAAAACCAAATAGCAGGATCCCTGGTGTCATACGAAGGTGGATCACCGTGTCCTTAGTGTCAAGTAGACTACTTGTGTCGAAGGCGCGATTATAATTGATCAGGAAAATATTTAATCCAAGGATGAGTGCTACGATTAGGATGATGAACCAACTTGTTTTCCAAATGGGTTTTGTTACTTCAAAAGATATAGTGCTGGGTTCACTGTATATCACACCATCATAAGAGGCTTTTACTTCCAGGATATACTTACCATTTGAAAGATCACTCAGTGATACTCCGTTTGTGGAGTCCGCCGGATACCAGTTTGGGTTGAGATCTTTTATGCGGTAAACGAAATGAACATTTGGGGTAACCGGATTGTAAATAGCAAAATGAAATTGTTTATTTCCTTCGTTTTCTGTCCTGCCACTTGTAATTACAGGCTTCGAAGGTGTTGGGAAATTTTCGAATAGTTCGGGAGATATTTTGTACAAACCTTTTACAGTTCCAACATACAAACCATCTTGCTCTGAGAATTGTGATCTCATATTGGTTTCGAAGCCATCAAACCCATTGTTTGAGTTGAATTGCTTTATATCTAAAATGCTGCCTGAGCTATTAATTTTTATCTTGAAAATCCCCTTATTTGTACCGAGAAACAGATTTCCAAATTGATCTGATTGCAGCGTGTACAGTAGGTTTGACTTAAATAATTTCGTTGCATCATAAGTCTTCGGGTTTCCTTTTTTATCAAAGCGAACGATGGCTCTGTCAAGCGAAAACCAGCAATTCCCATATTTATCCTTTGTTGAAACTCCAGAATAGCTTCCCCACTTTTTGTAATCGAAATTTATCCAAATAAGTGCATCCGGGCTGGACTTCGAGATCTTATAAAAACCCTCATTCGAACCAAAAATGACAACTGACTCGTTTACTTGCTGTGCCGTGTAGAAGTACCCTGAAAAATGTGCCGGTTTAACTAAGGGTTGAAATTCTGAGAGATCATTCCCGACAAATTCGGCAAAGTACAATCCTTCACCTGCAACATTCACGAATAATCGATCCCAGGCAATATAACACAGGGTGATTTTTTTGTTTTGAAAACTGTGATTTCGAATGTTTCCATTATCACCTTCTTTCATGGATTTTAAACCCATGTTAGTAGCTATCCAATGTTCCTTTCCTCGCTTGCATACGCTATTAACTGTGAATGGATAGGATCTCTTTTCAAATTGGCCTCTCAAAGAAAATATTCTGGTTTCGGAATCGAAATAACTTACAATTACTTCACCACTATCAGTTCTGTAGGGAAAGGCGATATCTTTTCGTTCGTAATCATTTAAGATTCTAAGCTTTGTGAAAGGCTCCAGTGATAACTTGTATATACCTGTGGTACCACTGCCAACCCAAATGCTTCCGTTTCGGTCCACGAAAATTGTAGATGGATCCTGCACAGGCTCATCGAGGTTTTGAACGATGAAGTTCAACGAGGAGTTGTTGTCAATGCTGTAGATCGATCCTCGAGCACTAATTGCGGCACCTTTCTTACTCAAAGGGTTGAAATGTACTTCGATCAACTCATCATTTTCATGAAGGGAAGTAGCTCTTTTCAATTCACGAATAGCGTAAAACCCGCCCTTATCGTCCAAGACGATCTCTATCCAGTTTTCTCCTTTTTTATCCAGTAGTGTTAGCTTTTCATTGGAGTAAAAACCAAACTGATAGCTATCTGTGACTTCCTTTTTATTGATCCACTTCTCAATGCTCATTATGGCATTGCCGTCAGTAACATAAGACCCCTTATTGGAAAGGATGACTACATGATCAGAAAAGGTGATCAACTGTGTTAACTTCAAAGAACAATCTTGAAATTCCTTTTTGACCTCGTTGCCATTTTTATTCAAAATTTCCAGGCTGCAGTTTGAAATAAAAACTGAGAACTGGTCATTTTCCCAGTAATGCTGAGGTTCTCCCTTTATATCTCTCTCGATCTTTTCGAGCTTACCGTTTGTAGCATCCAGCTTGAAAAACCCTAAATATTTGGAGGTG
Organism: Deltaproteobacteria bacterium; assembly: GCA_006226755.1. Lineage (GTDB taxonomy): Bacteria > Bdellovibrionota > Bacteriovoracia > Bacteriovoracales > Bacteriovoracaceae > M0603. The sequence goes on from SBGE01000171.1 coordinate 15,752, forward strand.
AGAAAAAAGGTGTTTTTTTCTTCGTGAATGGATGAAATATGGTGAAATAGATATTTGGAATTACCTTCAAATGCGCCAAATCGACTTCCGTTGAATTGGTAGATTTCGGCTCCGTCAGTACCGATCCACAGCATACCGTCCTCAGATTGGTTGATCGCTTTGACCGTAGACATTTCCAGTCCCTGCTCATGACCGAAATTGGTGTAGGTGTATAGCTGCGAATATGCCTGTAAGCCGACAAAAAATGATAGAAGTAGTATGAATAGTATTCTGGTCACCTGTTTGTTCTGAAAACAGCTACAAAATACTGAAATTATTCATACTAATTTGCGCTGATCACTTTAAATAGACCCCTGATACTGTCGATTCTTGAGTGCACGGAATCCATATCGGAACCTGTAACTGTAATATGCCCCATTTTTCTGTTGGGTTTCGTATTACTTTTTCCATATAGATGAAGGTGGATTCCTTTATGACCCAGAAGAGCAGCATAGTTCTCGTAGACCGCAGGACCAGAAAAATTTTGTTCGCC
>SBGE01000006.1 GCA_006226755.1 Deltaproteobacteria bacterium
TGGGGTTTTGGATGTGGAATTTCATTTATATTATTGGGATTGCAGCACTATTCGGTATCTACTTACTGACTAGGATGTATCTACGAAAAAAACGACAAGATCAAGAGAAGGCAAAGATACAAAATTATTGGGCAACTCGCTTCAATACTGTCGAAAAGAGACAAGATTTTGAAATTGTCTATGGTCGAAAGAGGGAATGGCTGAGATTAGTAAAGCTTCAGACACCTCCCATTGTTGAATTTTTTCGTGTTATGGAAGACGTGCAATATAAAAAGCAGTGGAATAGCGATGACGAAGAAGTTGTTAAAGAAACTTTCGAAAATATAAGAGGAATATTTAATTGAGTTACGGAAACCTACCAGGAATATTCATCGGTATATTGGGCGCCTTGATTTGGAGTATCACCTATTTCAAGGTTGGAAAGAAAGCACAGGTCTATTTACCAAAAAACTTGAGCAAAGGTAGAAGAACTATCTTACGTACACTCGTCTTCGCTTTAGGCCTGATTTCCTGGGGCTTTTTGAGCTTCAGCTTAGGTCAACCTCGAAAGCCATTAGGCCTGACTGAAAATAATATTGAAGTAAATGATATTTTCTTTGTGGTTGATGTTTCAAAGTCCATGCTTGCAGAAGACTTCAAGCCAAATCGCCTAGAAGCTGCAAAGTCCAAAATTACTGAGTTTGTTAAATTAAGACCTCGGGATCGTATTGGCATTATCATGTTTTCGGAAAAGGCATTTACTCTATTGCCTCTTTCAACTGATTTAAAGTTGATTGAACAGATTATTAGCGAGATTAACGTGGGCTTCCTTGGAAGTGGAACAAATATCGGGGATGCTATCGCATTGGCCGTTGCAAGGGGCGCACAATCACTTGCCGAGAATAAAGTAATAATCCTTTTGACTGATGGTGTGAGTAACGTTGGATCAATGACACCAATCCAAGCGGCACAGGAAGCGAAAGAACAAAAAATAAAAGTTTATACAATTGGTATGGGAGGAAGAGAGGACGCTCGTATTCCTGTCGGGCGCACTTTGTTTGGTAGAAAACAATATCAAACCATACCAGGAGGAAGTATTGATACAAAAACACTTCAAGATATTGCATCTATTACTGGTGCAAAATACTATTTGGCACAAAATGACCAGGCGTTGAAAGATGTCCTCCTGGAGATTGAAAAATTAGAAAGAACAGAAATCGAAAGCTCTGGAAGAGTTATCTATAAAGAACTTTATTTAAAATATCTCTTTATCGGCGTCATAGGTTTGTTGTTGGCCGAACTTTCTAGAAGATTTGTCATAAAGGAGGCCATGTGAGTTTTCAAAAACTACACTTGCTTCCTTATATTATTCTCGGATCTATCATCATAGTTTGGCTTTTTCGAAAGTATGAAAAAGAGTACTTCTCTTGGGTCAAAAAATATTTCTTTTTTGAAAGGACTCTGCAAAGTCAGATATCTGGATTACTGAATGTAATAGGTATCATTTTGTTGCTGATTTCCCTTTTAGACTTGAGGGGTCCTGAGCAACAACATAAATCACAAATCCCAGATCAAAAAACGATCATCATTATTGACTCTAGTGCAAGTATGTTGGCGGAAGATGTTCGACCAAACAGATTTCAAAAATCTATACTTTTGGCCAGACATTTTGTGAAAAAAGCCATTGGTCATCAAGTTGCTGTCGTACTTTTTTCCGACACTCAAAAAAGATTAGTTCCTTTTACAGATGATATTGATTTACTAGATAGCCGAGTTGCGGGACTAGCGAAAAATGAATTACTAAAAGGTGGATCAAATATTTCCCAGGCCATAATGGAATCCTTTCAATATTTCAAAATGGATGGAGCAAAGAAAAGTGAGCTTGGAGGTAATGTTCTTGTGTTTACAGATTCAGAAGAGCATGAAAACACAATAGAACTAGAAGTTCCAGATGGAATCAACCTTGCTGTTGTAGGAGTTGGAACATCGCGAGGAGCACCGATTCCAATCCGTAGCGATAAAGGTGTTTTTTATGGATATAAGAAATTTGAAAATGAAAATGTGATCACAAAGCTTGATGTCGAGTACATAAAGAAAATCGGCCAAAACGCAGAAAATTTCAAATATTGGATTGCGACATCTTTTTCTATACCTACAGAAGAAATATTGGGGTTCTTTAGGGGAATTCATAAAAGTAAAATGAATGAAGGCCTTGTTCGGACGAGACCGGTTTATTCACAGTATATTCTCTATCCCGCGATACTTTGCTTGATGCTTGCAAACCTACTGGGAAGTCTAAAGACATTTACTACTGTCATGCTGATTTTGTTTTTTCCTTTTACTCTTATTGCCCAAGAGGAAGAAAAAGAAGAGAAGCCATTAAGCCCTGAGACTATTGAATTTATGTTGAAGTTCAAAGAAGGGGGAATGAGTCCTGTTAATAGACTGAAGCTTGGTGAACTTTTGGCCCGGGATAAGAGAGCTGAAAAATCCTTAGAGCTTTATAATGAGGTTTTAAAGCCTGACTTATATGCCAAAAATCTGATTCCTTCTGTGAATATGGGGACTGTTAATTTGATGGCGGGGAAAGTTAAAGAGGGTATCAAAACCTACCATGACATAAATTCTATGACTAATGCTCCAGACGAAATCAAAGACACGATGAGAAAAAATATACTCTTGGCCTTGAGACAACAGCAGCAACAACAGCAACAAAAGAAACAGCAAGACAAAAAACAGAAAGATAAAAATAAGCAAAGCGGTGACGGCGAGCAAAATAAAGAAGATCAATCTCAGAGTGACAAAGGTCAACAAGATCAAAACAAACAGAATGAGAAAAAAGAAGATAAAGATAAGAAAGATAAGGGCAAGTCTCAAGAAGAAAAGAAAAAAGAGCAAGAATCTGAAAAACAAAAGAAGCAAGAGCAGTTAACCAATGAACCACAATCTCTTGAAGAGAAAGAAGAAGAGCGCAAGAAGAAGAGGGGGGGGGGGGGGGGGGGGGGGGGGGGGGGGGGGGGGGGGGG
>SBGE01000060.1 GCA_006226755.1 Deltaproteobacteria bacterium
CATCGGCGAAAGTAGTGCTCGGGGGACTGAGTGTGAGGATAGCACGGCGCGCCTTCTTTATAAAAACCTCTTCTTCGGAAGAGGTTTTTTTTTGCTCAAAATTCAGATTTTTACCCTAATAGTGGCACAAATTGACTTGTCCCGTTATCATTAAGATATGAAATTTCCATACGCAAAAATACTTAAAACCGAACTTTTTACTCTCTTTTTCCTCACGTTGGTGAGTTTTGTGGCTTATTACTACCAGGACACACTCCCGGATAATGCGTACACAATCACTTCCAATCATGAATCAGTGAGTTTTCTTTCTTATTATCTGATGAGTGTTGTGGCCTGGGTGGGCTACTATACGGGAGTTTGGGTTTTCATTCCATTTGTAGTTTTTGCTCTTTTTTATGCATTCATGTTTTCCAATAGAGATTTCAAAGCAGATATCTTTAATTTTTTCTCTCTGACTTTTGCTTGTTTGTTTCTCGTAACTGCTGCTGCACCAGAAATGGTTGGCAAGGGTGCGCTCTTTTTAATTAAATCTAATTTTGGGATGGCCTCAATTATCGCTCTTTCAGTAGTCGGCTGGATTGCCTTTCTAGCAGGGAGCTTTAGAAGTTCATTTAAAGATGGTTTGGCTGATATGGGTAGATTTATCATGCGCATTCCAGAGAAAACAAGAGCTGTTACGGAGAAAGTTCAGCCCAAGTTGCTTGTAGATAAAGTTCAAAAAACAAGTGAGCGTTTTAAGGCCAATATGGAAACTAAAGTTCCAAGCCTTCTTAAAAGAGAGAAAGAAACAGAAATTGAAAATCCATTTCAGCGTGCTGAGATGATGGCAAAACAAACTGCACCAACTGAATCTAGACCGATGTTTGAAGCTCCTATTAGAGAGGAAAAACCAGAACCAGTTGGATCACAGACTGAAAATGTTCAAGCCGATGCAAAAAAAGTCAGAGACTTCAGAGATATTCCTACCAATATCAAGCCTGTTGATGGTGAGGAAAACGAAAAGAAATATTATGAATTGGTCACGCAACTTTCCAGTACAAAGAGAACGGGAACTTCGACTGGTGGACCGGATGATAAGTACTTTGAAGATATCATCATCAGAATTCAGGACAAGCTAGAAGAGTTTAATATCAGAGGCCAGATCATTGATGTTTTGAAAGGTCCGGTTGTTGATACTTTTGAACTTGAACTTGGTCAGGGCGTGAAAATTTCAAAAGTAAAACAAATCGAAGAAGACCTAAGTATGGCGCTTTATGGAGCACCGATTAGAATTGTTTATCCTTTGATCGGACGAACAACAATGGGGATCGAAGTTCCAAGAAGTCCTCGAGAAGTTATCTTCCTAGATGAAGTTCTTGGAAGTAATGAGTTTAAATCATCTTCAAATATTCTCCCAATTGGTATGGGGAAAGACGCCTTCGGTGAGACTTTTGTCACTGACTTGGCGGGAATGCCTCACATGTTAGTTGCTGGTGCTACTGGTGCTGGTAAGTCGGTGTTCATCAATACTTTGCTAGTCTCACTTTTGATTAAAAAATCTCCGAGACAAATGAGATTAATTCTTATTGATCCGAAAGAAGTTGAACTTCTTCCATTTTCAAAAATTCCACATTTAATCATGCCGGTTGTAACGGATCCAAAAACAGCAGCAATCTCGTTAATGTGGGCTGCTCAAGAAATGGATAAGCGTTATTCGATTCTCAGAGAATCGGGAGTGAGAAACCTTGAAGAGTTCAATGAAAAGGTTCAAACCGCCAATCCAGAAATGCTGGGAAGAATTCATCAGTACTATGACAATCCAGATGAGGATGGTTATGAACTTCCGTACATCGTTATTATTGTCGACGAGTTTGCAGATCTCATTCTCACCAAAGCCGGAAAAGAAATTGAGAATAATATTTGTCGTCTAGCCGCTAAGGCCAGGGCGGCAGGAATTCATTTAGTACTTGCGACTCAAAGACCTTCTGTGGATGTGATCACAGGTCTTATTAAATCAAATTTTCCAACTAGAATTTCATTCCGTGTAACTTCACAACAAGACTCGAGAACAATTCTTGGGACTATGGGTGCCGAAAAACTTCTCGGAAAAGGGGACATGCTCTACAAACATGGAACCAAATCCATGAGACTTCATTCTTCTTATGTAGACATTAAAGAAGTGAATGCACTCACTGAAAATCTTGCCACACTCCCAGCTGCCTATAGTGAGTCAGCAATGGAGTTTATTGAGAATGGAGGAGAGGCCAACGATGATCCGTATGCCTTTGGATCCCATATCAACTCAGTTGTCGCACCTGGCAAAGGCAAGGATGATAAGTATGATGAGGCCGTCAAAGTTGTATGCGAACACGGAAGCGCCAGCGCATCGATGCTGCAGCGCCGCTTAAATGTTGGTTACAACCGTGCTTCAAATCTTATTGATGAGCTCGAAGCTAACGGAATTGTTGGGCCTGCGCAGGGCTCCAAACCACGTAGGGTTATTGGCTCATCTATTGATCTTTAAAATTGATTCAAACGCTCTGAAACTCTTATTTTTATAGGGTTTCAGGGCCTTTTGGTTCTTGCCCGCGTGGCGCCATTATGCTATCAATTCACAAAATAAAAATTGCCAATATCGGCAAAAAACCAGTCACTTATGACGGTGGTCCGTACAAATGTTCTACGGCAATAAGTGATGATTTTAACCACCATGGAGATGTTGTTATGGCTACAAATGAATTGAACTTGAAAGAACTACTAGCTGCTGGTGCACACTTTGGACACCAAACTCACAAGTGGAACCCAAAAATGAAAAAATACGTTTATGGGGAAAGAAACGGGATCTACATTGTTGATCTTACAAAAACAATTCCACTTGCAAAGAGAGCTTATGATTTTTTGAAGAAGACTTCTAGTGAAGGTAAGCCAGTTCTTTTTGTTGGAACAAAAAGACAAGCTTCTGAAACTGTAAGAAAGGCTGCTGAGTCTTGTGGAGCTTTCCACGTAACTCACAGATGGCTAGGTGGTATGCTTACCAACTACAAAACCATCAACCTTTCAGTAGATAAACTAAGAAAAGTTGAGAAGATGAAAGAGACAGGTGACTTCAATCTTCTAACTAAGAAAGAAAGATCAAAAATCGAAAAAGACGTGATCAAGCTTGAAAGAAACCTTGGTGGAATCAAAGAAATGAGAAAACTACCTGGTGCTCTTTTTGTTATTGATCCAAACAACGAAAGAATTGCCATCCAAGAAGCCAACAAACTTGGTATTCCTGTAATCGCCATCACTGATACAAACTGTAACCCAGATGGTGTTGATTATGTTGTTCCTGGTAACGACGATGCCATTAAATCTGTAGGTATTTTCAGTGATTACTTTGCTAACGCTGTTGCTGAAGGTGGAAAAGGTAAAAAAGCTTCTGCTGGAAAAGACAATGTTAGAGATGCAGCTCTTGAAAAAGAAATCATTTCTAAATTTGAAAATGATATTGATCTTCTTCAAGACGACGACGCTGAATAATTATTTAAGATTTAATTTCGATCAATAAAGGATTTAAAAATGGCTATTACTGCAAGTGACGTAAAACAACTGAGAGAAATGACTGGTGCCGGAATGATGGCATGTAAAGACGCTCTCAAGGAAACAAATGGTAACTTGGACGAGGCAGTTGAGTATCTTAGAAAGAAAGGTCTTGCTGCTGCTGAGAAGAAAGCAGGAAGAATTGCTGCTGAAGGTACCATCGTAACTCAAACTGAAGGGAACACTGGTGTGATCCTTGAAGTTAACTGTGAAACAGACTTTGTTTCTAAGGGTGATGACTTCCAAGGTTTTGCTAAGACAATTGCGGCTCACATTCTTAAGAATAAACCGGCTACAACTGAAGCTCTTCTTGACCAAACTCTTGATGGAACTTCTGGAACGGTTAAAGACGCTGCTACTGCGCTTACAGCTAAGTGTGGTGAGAAAGTAGACATCAGAAGATTTACTCTTGCTACTCTAAACAACGATGGAATTCTTGGTGCATACAACCACGGTGGAAAAATCGGTGTTCTAGTTGAGCTTGAAACTACTCTTGGAGCGAAAGCTGAAGAACTTGCAAAAGATCTTTCTATGCACGTTGCAGCTGCTGCACCTAAATTCCTTAACGCTGGTGACATCGATGAGGATTACAAAAACAAAGAAGCAGAAATCTACAAGGCTCAACTTATAGATCAAGGAAAGCCAGCAGATATGCTCGACAAAATTGTTATGGGGAAATTGAATAAACTAGCTTCTGAAGTATGTTTGATGGAGCAGAAGTTTGTTAAAGATCCAGATCTTGCTATCAACAAGCTCGTAGCTAATACAGCTAAAGAACTTGGCGGTGACATTAAAGTTACTGGCTTCTACAAAATCAACCTCGGTGAAGGGATTGAGAAGAAGGAAGACAACCTCGCAGAAGAGGTCGCAAAAATGACTGGCAAGCAATAAGCCACTAAAACGACTTTTCAAAGGGGGACCCAAGGTGGTCCCCTTTTTGTGTCTAAGGGGACAATTTTGAAATATAAAAGAATCCTTTTGAAACTTTCAGGAGAAGCTCTTTCCGGTGATCAGGGAGGAGGTATTTCTGCTGAAATCCTCGATCATATTGCTGAAGAAATCAAAAGCCTTTGGGAATCTGGAGTCGAGGTTGCTTTGGTTATTGGCGGAGGGAACATCCATAGAGGTGTAGCCGGTGCTACCAAAGGAATGGATAGAACGACGTCCGATCATATGGGAATGCTTGCAACAGTAATCAACTCTCTCGCTCTTCAAGACAACCTTGAAAGAAAAGGTGTGAACACTAGAGTAATGAGTGCGATTGAAATGCAACAAGTCTGCGAGCCTTATATTAGAAGAAGAGCTGCCAGACATCTTGAAAAAAAGAGAGTCATTATCTTTGCGGCGGGTACTGGAAATCCATATTTCACAACTGATACCGCTGCCGCACTTAGGGCCAACGAAATTGATGCTGATGTCATCATGAAGGCTACTAAGGTTGATGGGATCTATGACAAAGACCCAATGAAGTATAAAGATGCAGTTAAGTTTGAGAAACTTAAGTACATTGATGTGCTCAACAAGGGAATTAAGGTTATGGATTCTGCTGCGATTTCTCTTTGTATGGATAATGAAATTGATATCATTGTTCTTAATATGTTCGAAAAAGGAAATATTAAGAAAATCGTCGATGGTGCAACTATTGGAACCATCGTTACGAATAATTAAAAGGAGTTTGGGAAATGATGGATAAAATCAAACCTCAGCTTGAATCCTCAATGGCAAAAGCTTTAGAGAACTTGAAATATCAAATGACAAAAGTGAGAACGGGGAGAGCATCTGCTTCAGTTCTCGATGGTGTATCTGTTGATTACTATGGAAGTCCGACACCTATCAATCAAGTAGGTCAGGTTAGTACTCCTGAAGCCAGACTTCTTCAGATCCAACCTTTTGATAAAAACATGATTGCAGATATTGAAAAAGCGATCATGGGTGCAAACCTTGGACTTACTCCATCAAATGATGGAAACCTGATAAGAATTCCTTTCCCGGCTTTGACTGAAGAGAGAAGAAAAGAACAGGTTAAAGAAGTTAAGAAATATGCTGAAGAAGCCAGAGTAGCCATTCGAAATGCTCGTAGAGATCAAAACGATGTGGTGAAGAAAGCTGAAAAGGCAAAAGAAGTTTCTGAAGATGAATCAAAGAAATTTCAAGATGAAATTCAGAAAGTGACTGATAAATTCATCAAGCAAGTTGATGACATCATGGCTGCAAAAGAAAACGAGTTGATGGCGATCTAATATGATTGAAGGAACTGGAGCCAAATTAAATCACGTTGCTATCATTATGGATGGTAATGGACGATGGGCCAATGAAAGAGCTCATCGCCGTGTTTGGGGACACGTGAGAGGTTCTAGTGTGGTTTCCAATATTGTAGAGGAAGCTGATGATTTGGGATTAAAGGCCCTTACTCTTTATGCTTTCTCTACTGAAAATTGGTCTCGTCCACTTACTGAAGTTAAGACGCTATTTTCGTTGCTCAAAAAATTCTTGAAAAAAGAACGAGCTAGAATCCTTAAAAATAAAATTAGATTCAAAGTTATTGGTGATATTGACAAACTGCCTGAAGAAACAAAAAAGCTTATTGTTGATCTAGAAGATGAGACAAAAACATTTGAAGGGTTGAAGCTTACTTTTGCTTTTGGTTATGGTGGACGTGATGAAATCGCAAAAGCGGTTAATAAATTCATTGCGGAAAATCCTGGCCAGCCGATAACCCAAGACGCAATTTGTGCCAATATGATGGCTCCAGAGATTGGAGACGTTGATCTCCTCATTAGAACTGGTGGCGATCAAAGAATTTCGAATTTTCTTCTTTGGCAAAGTGCTTACGCAGAACTGTTTTTTACTCCAACTAAGTGGCCTGATTTTACTCGAGAAGAATTTAAAAAGATTGTCGTCGATGTATTGGCACGAGAGAGACGTTTCGGAAATGTTGCCGCAACAGATTCATTAAGTGAGTCACTTTCTATTGCTGAAAAAAATAAAAAAGAGCTCGAGGAGCTTCAAACAAGGTCTCATTAATGTCCAATACTCAAAAACGTATCGCTTCTGCCTTAGTTCTTGGGATAGCTGTCGCCATTTGTGTAGTTTATGGAATCAAATCCACTCTTGCATTTATTCTCGTATTTTCAGTATTGGCCATAGACGAGATCTTTTGTAATTTCTTTAAAAAGAAACGATTTTCATTGAATTACTTTATTTCGCAGGGAATTTTTCTAGCTCCCTTTATTTATTTCTTCTATTTGGATGCAGCGCCTGGTTTGGTGAGTATGTTTATTAATGCTGCACTTTTAATGAACGTGTTGATGATTGTTTATTTGTTCTACATCAGCATGGAATCGGATTTTATCAATAAATTTGGAGCCAAGTTTCCCTATTTGGCGGGAATCATTATTCTTCTTCCTATGATGTCCCTAGGTTCCATGACCTATTTTGCTCAATGGCGATCTTTGCTAGCTATCTTATTGATTGTTAATTTCGGAATGGATACTGGAGCTTGGTTCTTTGGTAAAAATTTTGGAAAGCATAAACTTTGGCCAAAAGTTTCACCAAATAAAACAATTGAGGGATTGGTCGGAGGAATTGTCACCAGCGGAGTCGTTGGAGGCATTTTTTGGCAGGTCTTTTTTGGCACAATGAGTGTTCAACATTTCTTATTTTTTGCGTTTCTAGGGCTCATGTCACAGGTTGGGGACCTTATCCAATCGAAAATCAAGAGACAGGTCGGCATCAAAGACTCTTCTGCTTTGATTCCGGGTCATGGTGGGGTGTATGATAGAATAGACAGTCTCATCTTTCTTGCACCATTTTTTGTGACTGCACTAAAGTATTTTTATATAGTAAAAGCATAGAACGTTATGATTGAAAAAGTAGCTATCTTTATATTGTTCCTTGGACCTTTGGTTTTTTTTCATGAACTAGGCCATTACTTCTTCGCCAGACTTTTTGGTGTTCGAGTTGAAGTGTTCTCTCTTGGGTTTGGTCCAAAAATTTTAAAATTTATTAAAGGTGACACTGAGTATGCTGTATCGGCAATTCCTCTAGGTGGCTACGTCAAAATGTATGGCGATGATCCATTGAATAAGGATGCAGTTCCAGAGGATCAAAGAAAGTTCAGTTTTACTCATAAAGGAAAATGGGCCAGGTTTTGGATTGTCATGGGTGGACCACTGGCAAACTTTATTCTTGCCTGGGTGATATTCTTTTCTCTGTTTATGTCTGGAGAGAGACTTCCTGAAATTAAAATGGGTGTTATCAACAATGATTCTCCACTTCATCAAATGGGATTCATGTCAGGTGACGTTATTAAAAAGGTCAATGGCAAGACGATTTACAATCCTTCTGACATTGCAATGGAAGGAGAAGGTGTTGTTAAGACTGTAACTGTAGAGAGACAAAATTCTATGGTTCAAAATACAGTCAATCTGCCAGGAGAGAAATTCTTTGAAATTCTTATGGATCATCCACCTCTTCTGAGAAAGCCAGTTGTCGTCGATCAAAAAGGGCAGCTCTATGCTGTATCCTTTGATCCAAAAATGGTGGATTGGAAACATTCATTAGATGTCATGGCTACTTTCCAAAAGTCGAATGTCCTTTATATCTTTCCTTTAACAGAAGATTTTGGCGAAGAGGCTGATCCTGCTTATGATGTTTCAAAGGCCCAGAAGATAGAAATCTCTTTTACCTCAAGAGAAGAATTCATCTCAAAGCTTGCAGATTTGGGCTATCGAACAATGGATTTGTTGGTTAAGGATGTTAACGCCAAATCGCCGGCCTTTTTTGCTGGGATGAAAAAAGGTGATGTGATCCTTACTTTGGATGGAAAAATCGTCTACTCATTTGAGCAGCTAAGAAAAAATCTTCAAGATATTCCCAAGCCTGAGGTTCCAATTGATATTTGGTCTGAAGGAAAAATCAAAACTGTCAAAGTCGTTCCAGATATCCAAGAGCAGGACGGAAAAAAGGTTAAGCTCATCGGAGTTTATTCTGCAGGAAGATTCATTGGTTTGGATTTTGTGAATACTGAGTCTAGAGGTTTAATAGGCTCATTTACAGCAGCTTTCAGTAGAACTTGGGACACTATGGCCAAAACAGTTGATGGTTTTTTCAAACTGATTACGGCGAAAGTTTCATTCAAAACGATTGGTGGTCCATTGGCCATTGGGAAAGTTGCTTCTGATTCTTTTAATACAAGTATTAGTTACTTTTTTCAATTGATGGCACTCATTTCGGTGAACCTTGGGGTAATTAATCTCTTTCCAATACCGGTCTTGGATGGCGGGCATATTATGTTCATCTTCCTTGAGATTTTAAACCGCGGACCAGTTAGCAGAAGAAAGATGGAAATTGCCCAACAGTTGGGATTGTCTATTCTTCTTATGTTGATGGTTGGAGCCATTTTTAACGACTTTAGCAGATTCTTCTAATGGCAGCTTCACTCTATATCGATTCATCTGAGCATTTAGTTCTGGGTCTTCTTGATGAAAACCTAAATTGGATTGATTTTCTAGATACTAAAGAAAGAAAAGGATCTGGAATTCTTCATGGTCTTCTTCATGAACTTTTAGAAAATCAAAATTTAAGTTTTAAAGATCTCAAGCAAGTTTTTTTCACAGCAGGTCCTGGCTCTTATACCGGCATGAGGTTGGGAGAGGGAATGTGCCAAGTTCTTGAGATGGAAAATGTGAAGATTAATTCTTTCTATCATTTTGAAGTCCCATTTCTTTTGGGAGATCAAAAGGGTGTATGGATCTCAAAAGCATTCAAAAGAGAGATCTTTGTTTTTCAGTGGGACGGAAGTGATTCTCAGACAGGGCTTATTCCCGAAGAAGAGATGTTACAAAGCATCGAAACCTGGAAAAAGTCAGGTTTGAATATTTATACTCACTTTAGTGAAATACTTGACCAAGATTTGACCTCAACTTCAGATATGATCCATACCCAATCTGATAAGCTATTCAGTAAGGTTGCAGGTCTGGATGAGAGGAAAACACCGTATTATTATCGGACTGATGAAAAAGAATTCAGGGTATCCGAGCCTTCCAAATGACAAAAATAACCTCAAAGGTTAAAATTTCTTATGCCTCGTAGTTTTCTTTCCCGATTCGTAAATATTGTCTTCAGCATGATCTTATTCATGCTCTGGCTAATGGACCTTTTCTTTGGAATGTTTCTGAGTATTCTTACTTGGGCTGGGCTATATTTTCTTTTTAGAAGGAAAAAAGTTAATTTCCAATCCGATGTTGCTTTCAAGCGTGATGTACTTTTTGCCCCAGTAGAAGGGGTTGTTGAGTCTATTCGAGAAAATGTTGATCACTGCTATTTTGGTAAAGATCTGACGGAAGTAAAAATTGTAATGAACCCTTGGAGTGAGATGGGAATATATATGCCTATTTCCAGTGAGGTTCAGGATTTTCATTTCAAAGATGGAAAGCCAATCTTTCGTTATAAAGGTGGCAGACCTAAGGATCAGCATGAAAAAATGCTCGACAGCATTGCTCTGACTTTGCGCGATGTGCAAGGCCGTAACGTAGGGATGCAATTTCTCAAATGTTTCGTAGGTTCTTGGCCGGAAATTTCACTAATGCCGGGAGATAGAGGGAAGCAGCAGGCAAATTTTGGATATTTCCCTTTTGGCGGCACAGTTCTGTTATATATGCCGTCTAAGTATGAGATACTAGTAGATGAAAAAGAAAAAGTTATCGCCGGTGAGAGTTTGATTGCTGGAGCTACAGCTCAGGAATAAGTGATGAGTGGACCAAAGAAATTAGCCTTTTTTTTACCAAATAGTTTTACCGCCCTGAATATGGGGTGTGGTTTTGTCAGTATCCTTTTGTCGTTCAAAGGGAACTTTTACTATGGATGTATGATTCTCCTGCTTGGAGCCATCTTTGATAGCGTTGATGGAAGAGTCGCGAGAATGACTGGAACTCAATCTCAATTTGGCGAGCAGTTTGACTCCCTAAGTGATTTGATTTCATTTGGAATGGCCCCGGCCTTTCTTTGCTACAATCGCTTTTTAGTGGATCACGGTAGAGCTGGAATAATTGTCGCCTTTATTTTTACACTTTGTGGAGCATTGAGGTTGGCGAGGTTTAATGCCAATATCGATAAGGTATCTTCAAATTACTTTCAAGGTCTTCCTATTCCTTCTGGTGCAATTTGCACAGTGGGACTTGTATTGATTTCCACTGAATTTGATTTCATAACCAAGTTTTCTCCCGTGGCGATGGTCTATATCGTTTTTATCGGCCTACTTATGATTTCAAATGTTCCATTTAATTCATTTAAAGATTCCAGCATCATCAAAAAACATAGAAAGGCTGTCTTTTTTGGAATGATCATTGCTGGTGCACTTACTTTGATTCACGAACAGATCATGATCTTTGGATTTATCAATCTCTATGTAATAGGGTCACTGATTTACTATATGACTCATAGAAGCTCTATGGGTGACATGTTTCAATGGAATGAAGCGGAAGGTGAAGATGAGGAAACTCCTGCTGTTTAATCTTTTGCTGTTGCTTGTACTAAGTGTACAAGCTCAGGAAACGGGTCAGACTGTTGTCGGTCAGGATTCAAATTATGATGCTTTCAATGAACAGTATCGTGACACTGGTACGGACTCACCTTTTATTCTTGGGGATAGAGAAGGTTCATTTGAAAGTGATGGTACAACTTCATTTTCTATTCCCGACTCAAATATTCAAAATGCTAATCTAGAATCAGAAGATAAAACTAACATTATCGCTCCTGGCACTTTTGATCATTCCAAAGAATATTTGGAAGTTGATCGTGTAAAACAATTAACGGAAATCAGAAGTAAAAGAACATGGAATTTCGGTTTTATTTATATAAAAGATGATTTCGAATATAAGGATCCAAGTAATATCTTTCGAAAGACATATGAAGATGCGACAGGATCAGTTAAAGGTGGCCTACTTCAGGTTTCAATGTCGAGATACTTGACTAGAAATTGGGTCTACCTCTCAGTGGGGATGAACGCAGCAGTTGGTTACAATAGTGGAAAAGGAATCTTTGTAAATAATGAGCAAAGTAATGCCAATTTTACATTGTGGACACTTCCATTAGATTTAGCTTTTTCTATGGATATTCCAGTCTCAAAATTTTTTCAGCTAAGTGCTACTGGTGGACCTTCTGCAATGGGATTGATTCAAAACAGATCGGATAGAGATTCTGGAGAAAAGAACAAGCAAAGAAGGCAATTCAGTTATGGCTATTATTACGGAGGACGATTAAAGATCTCCCTTGCCAGTATCTTTAAAGAGTCTGCGATCAAAATGTATTCACTCTATGATGTTACCAATTATTTTTTAACTCTTGAGACTCGTTTTCAAAATTATGAAAATTTTCAAGATGAGCTTTCCATCTCAGGAGCCTCCTTCGGTGTAGGTTTCACTTTTGAATACCTATAAATTAACAGTCTCTTATAACGGATGCGGTTTTCTTGGATGGCAGACTCAAGTAGATGAGTTGAAGACAATCCAAGGGCAGATTAACTATGCCCTTCGAAAATTGGCAAAATCAGATGATGTCAAATCTCTCGGATCTGGTCGAACAGATGCCGGAGTTCATGCCCTAGCTCAAGTCGTTAAAATTGAAATCCCAATTCCAATTGCTCCAGATGGACTACTGATGGGCATAAATTCTTATGTAGACTCTCAAATCAAGGTTCTCTCCGTTGAAGAATGCCCTTCGGGGTTTCATCCGGTTAGAGATGCTTTATGGAAAGAATATTGTTATCTGTTTAGTTTTGGTGAAGATTCGGGGTTGCCTCATTTTAATGATTTGAAAACTCACTTCAAGAACAAGCTTGATATCGATCTGATGAGAATGGCCTGCAAAAAATTTATCGGAGAGCACGATTTTCAAAACTATTTTACAGTAGGGACAGAGACGAGTACCACGGTCAGGCGCATTCTCCACTGTGACATCGAAAAGGCCCATGACTTTCCGATAGCTTCCCCCAATCAGGAATTTTATCTGCTGAAAATCAAGGGAACTGGTTTTTTGAAGCAAATGGTTCGTTTGATTATGGGAGCTTTGGTTAATGTGGGAAAAGGAAAATTGAGCCCTGCGCAAATTGAAAATTCACTCACCATCAAGCTAGACGACAAATTAGGCCCCGTCGCTCCTCCTCAGGGGCTATATTTGAGCCGAGTTCACTATTCTTAAGCTGTTCCAAAAGCCTTCATAAGCCCAGTTTCATTGACATTCGCCGTCGAAATAGCTAGTTTCACGTACACAGAATTTAATCTTAATGCTATGTATCATTTATAAATGACTGAGGTGCTAAATGTCGTATACAGTGGAACAAATTAATGGTTGTACCAAAAAAATCATCTTCAACTTTGAAACGCTAGATCTTTCAACCGAGATCAAAAACGCAGTTCTTGCAAAACAAAAAACTGTCAGCTTGAAAGGTTTCAGAAAAGGGAAAGCTCCTCTGGATATGGTTCAAAAAATGTATGGACCACAAATTGAGCATGATGCTTTGAACAGATTCATCAATAATCAGTTTATTGAAGCAATTGAAAAAGAAGATATCAGAGTTGTGGGATACCCAACTTTTGAGAATATGAACTACGAGTCTGGAAAGTCAGTAAGCTTTGATGCTCTTGTTGAAATTTTCCCTTCTGTAGAAGTTAAAGACATGTCAGGACTTAGCTTTAAAAGAGATAAAGTAGAAGTGAATAGCGATGACGTTGAGGCCATCAAAAAGAACTACCTTAATTCAAAAGCTGAAATGAAAGAAATTACTGATACAAACGTGACTCTTGATAAGGGAATGTTTGCTGTCATGAATTTCCAAGGTGAAAAAGCTGATGGTGAAAAACCAGAAAATATGAAAGGTGAAGATTTCCTTCTAGAGATCGGATCTGGTCAGTTCATTCCTGGATTTGAAGAAGGAATGGTTGGAATGAAGAAAGGTGAAACTAAGGTTATCGAACTTACTTTCCCTTCTGATTACCATGCAGAGGATCTAAAAGACGCCAAAGTTAAATTTGAAGTTGAACTTCTTGAGATCAAGAGCAAGGAATACCCTGAGTTTTCAGATGAACTTGCTAAGGAATTTGGTTTCGAATCAGTTGCAGACTTTGATGAGAAAAATATGAAAAGCATGGAAATGCAAAAGAACAGAGCTGCAGACGAAAAACTTCATCAAGAAATTCTTGAAAAGCTAGTAGAAGAGAATACTTTTGAAATTCCAAAAGCAATGATTCATCAACAAGAAGATTACTTGAAGCAAGACCTTACAAGAAATCTTAAAGCTCAAGGCTTTACTGATGAAATGTGTGAAGAATACTTCAACAAGTGGCATGATGACCTTCATACAAAAGCTGAATTCCAAGTAAAGAGTGGGTTGATCCTCGATACTTTGGCAAAAAAATTCAATGTAGAGACCACTGAAGCTGACCTAGACAAGAAAATTGCTGAGACAGCAGAAGGTACTGGTGCTGACATTGAGCAAATCAAAAAGTACTACACTTCTAATGAGCAAATCAAAAAGAACATGATGTATGCAATTAGAGAAGAAAAGACTTTTGAAAAAATCAAAGAGACAGTTAAAATCGGATAATCAAAACTGAAATTTCGATAAAAGAAAAGCCGCTAATATTAGCGGCTTTTTTTATGCCACAAAAGAAGACCTAGGCCAGCCAGCAGCAATAGAATTAACCACACCGAATGAATAGGCTCTTCAATTCCTAAGATTGGAATGAAAGGTTTCTTTTTAGAATTACGAGTGGCTTCATTGTCATTGCTTGGAAGTCCTGACTTATCAACTCCATCAGGAGTTACAATTTCATTATCTATGGAATTTGAACTTCCAGAAGTAGACGTCTGACCCTGAGGATCTATTTGGTTCGAGCCTTCTTTGTTGATGTCTTTCATAGGAAATGTGACAGTTGGCCTTGGATGCTGTCCACGGTGCAGATTCTCTGCTTCAGGAGAGCTTTGCTGATTATCTATTGGGTCTTTGATTTGTTTTGTTGATGAACCATTCTTGTTTTTACCTGATCCTTGCAATTGAGATGGAGCTAGGCTTGGGACTGCATATGGCAATTTTGTTGGAACGGCCATTTGTGGTGGCGTTGGTGTTGCTGTAACCGGCTGAGTTGGAACTAAATGTGGGACATTGTAAGGCATCTTAGTCGGTACTGCCATCTGTGGCGGTGTTGGTGTTACAGTGACTGGTAAAGTCGGAACTAAACTTGGAACGGAATATGGCATCTTTGTAGGGACTGCAATTTGTGGAGGAGTTGGTACCATTTGAACAGGGGTGGCGACAGACTTTAAAGGGGTCGGTATAGCTCTATGTCTATCTGGTACCGGTAATGTATTTTGCCCAGAGAAAGTACTCGAGCTAGGTGTAACACTTGTTACAGTAGGTGCAGGAGTAGGTGTCGCAGTATTTGTAGGCCTTGGGATAGTAGTCCTGGTCGGATGTGGCGTTGGAATAGGTGTAGCTATGGGTCTCGGCGTTTGTACCGGATTCGGTCTTGAAGTAGGAGCTGGAGCAATTGTTGGCTGAATTCCACAGGCTTGATAAGCAGCACTATTGTGTGCAGCATTTAAATTACATTTGGGATTTGCATTCAAATGACTAGAGAAGAGAAAACAAACAAAAAGTAAAAAAAACTTTAAATTCATAACTAATGTTCTTTTAATTACTGCTGTAAAAAGGAAATGTTTTTGTTAGCATTTGTCCAAAAAAGGTTTCAATTAATGAGTAAGTTCATAGCGTACATAATTCTTTTCGTATTTCCCACTATTATTATTGGCTCAGAAATTAATATGATTCGAGTTCAGAAGCTTTATCAGGAGGGTAGATATAAAGAGGCTTTAGTCAAACTTAAGTCACTCTCTGAGACCTATGAAAGTGCTGAAATTTATTATGATATAGGACTACTAAATGTCGCTTTAGGGAAGAGGTTGGAAGCTGAGGAGAGTTTTAAAAAATCAATAACTCTTCAAAAAAGATTCTATCCTGCTTATGAATCACTTTTGGAAATATATATACAAAGTGACAATAATGAAAAAGTACAAGAATTAGTTTCAATATCTGAAAGTAAACTGCAGACAAAATATCACTCATATCTTGAGAACATGAGAACACAGTATGAGAAGAGAAGGGAAGCAGGAAAATTAAGTGAAGCTTATGCCTTAATCCAAAAAAACAAATTTAAAAATGTTGTAGTACTTTTGAAAGATGTCGATGACTCATTCCTTAAAAATTATTATACAGGTTTTAGTTATTTCAAGTTGGGGCAGAAAAAATCAGCTATTAATGAATTTGAGAAGGCTTATTCACTGAATAGTGAATCTAAAGAAGTCGCTGTCTTTCTTGCCAGTCTTTATGAAGGGAATGGGGACATAAATAAAGCGATTTCCTATCTGCAAAGAATTCATAGTCATTGGGGTACAGATCTGAGTCTCTCTCTACATTTAGTTAGACTATATGAATCTCAAAAGAAAATTAAAAAAGCTTTGAAGATTGCTCGAGAAATTGAACATGATTATTCACACAATAAGGAGATTATTGATTTAATAGCAGATCTCTATATGAAAAATGGCGAATATGAAAAGTCTCTAAAAGAGTATTTGAAGAG
>SBGE01000120.1 GCA_006226755.1 Deltaproteobacteria bacterium
TGTGCACGTGCACAGGACCTTGAAATTAAAGACTTTGTGGTACTTGAGTAAAGATGTTTCCTGGTCTGTTCATTGGAGTTACAGCAGGCGATCTTCCACCTAGGTTTACGTTCGAAGGTATTCCTTGATCGTAATAAACCGGTGAATAAGTTGGTTCCATCAGACTGTAAGTTGGAGAGTGGAGAAGGTGATTATAGCCTCCACCGATTCCATTCCCGTAGGGCATTCCCCAGCCGCCAGATGCCATTCCGCCCATCATGTTGGACATCATCATATTGTTCATCATAGTCATCATGGAGAATTGATCCATGCCTACTGGTTGCTGATGCATTTGAGTAAACATCTGTGCTTGCATTTGGAATTGTTGCATTTGCATTTGCTGACTGAAAGCAGCCATCATCTGTTGAACAACTAGAGCATTATTGTTGTTCGATGCTGTACGACGAGTTGTTTGAGTATTGTCACTATCACTGTCGTCATCTTCATCATCACTATCTTCATCACGCTCATCTTCAATCTTCGCAAGCTCTGCTTCAAGCTCATCAATTTTGCTCATGATTTCTTCTTTATCTTTGATATGAGTGGCCACTTCTTCTTCAAGCTTGCTGATCTTTGTTTGTTTTTCACAATTAGCTTTTTTAAGCTCAGCAATCATGGCTTCTTGTTCTTCAATTTTTCCTGTCAGTTCTGTCACTTTAAGTGAAAGAGCTTCAGCTTCTGCTTTTGTCGCTTCAATGACTTTTTGAGCTTCATCGAATTTTTCTTGAAGTTCTTCTTTTCTTGAAACAATTTCAACATTTTGAGCTTCAGCTTCTGCAAGAAGTTGCTTCAAACTTTCTTTTTCACTTTCAAGTTCAGCAATTTGCTTTTCGAGATTGATCTTGGTTTCGTCCATTTGTCTTTGAACGTCAGCCAGATCTGCTTTGAGTTGGTCGATTTCTTTTTTCTGACCTCTATTCATTTTAAGAAGTCTTCTGATCTGTCTTTCTTTTTGACTTAGTTTTGCCAGAAGCTCTCGATCCATAGAAACGACTTTCGTAATTTTTGTAACTTGGTAAATTCTGATATCAATCTTTTGATTGATGATCACAACAGGTTGAGTTTCTTTAGAATAAGTTGCGATACTACGACCAATATTCTTTTGTCTGGCGTATTGGGCCTTGTCGTGTTCAAAGGCAGTTCTTTGGTATTCTTGAAATCTCATACCATAGGCTTCTTTGTCTTTGGCCTCCATGTCTTTCACGATCATGAAAGTTGAAACAACTGTGCCCAAAAGAAAACAGCTCATAATGTACAACGACTTTTTACTTCTACTCATAACGTACTCCGATTAAGGCGATATATGGGAATACTTATTACAATTTCCGTGCCAGATTTTTATCCTGATTTTAGCTATTTACAGAGGAAAAACATGTCAATTTTTCATACTGTTTAAATTTTAGACACAAAAAAGCCCGCTTGGTAGCGGGCCTATACGGGGATCTGGGATTTGATTTATCAGTCGATCGGTTTTATTGAACCGAAATAGTTTGAACGTCGTTAGCTACACTTCTTGAGTACTGAGGAATCTTCATGACTGTTTGTCCGCCATTAAGGTCAACATTTCCTGCGAAGTCATTGCCTAATCTAAGGTCGTCATAGTTCACTCCAAAAGCTGAATCATTCACTCTTGGCTTTTGAGTTGGGTTGGCAAGTCCGTAGTAATCTTTTTCATGATCAGCTAGTTCTGAGACTCCTCTGTAGCCAGTATGAGCATATCCACCTAGTCCCATTCCTGGGTATACATAACCACCCATCATGTATGGATTCATCATCGACATGCTAAATGGATTCGAGAACATTGAGTATGGGCTCATCATCGACATACTAAACGGAGAGTACATCATGAATGGATTCATGAACATTCCCATCATACTGTTTTGCATAGAGAAAGTGTCCATCAAACCGTAACTATAGTTAAGATCATCAGTGATGTCTTGAGCTGGCTCAACCAGTTTTTCCACTTTTTCAATCAGAGTATCGATCTTGTTTGTTTGCTCGCAAACTCTTGTTTTAAGATCTTCAACTCTGGCGTTGGCCTCTGCCAATTGAGCTTCTTGAGCTGCAAGTTTGGCCTCAAGTTCTTTGTCTTTAAGCTTTGAAATTCTTATAGCAATCTTATCTTCATAGAGGTGATCACCATGCTTTCCATAAAGAATATTGGCTTCCAAGTATGCATCAGAGAGCTTTTTGTTTAGCTCTACTTTTACTTCGTCAGTTACATCTTCTGAAAAGCTGATGTTGGTATTAGTAAAACCACTTAAAACACTGATTACAGGGTTGTTTGTATAGAATTCACTAAATTGCTTTCTTAAAACTGATATTTTTTCTTCTTCAATTTTTTCAATATCAGAAGAGGTTAAGTCTTCATTTGGCATGATTTCAGAAATGATTTGAATTTTAACTTTAATTTCATTGGCTTCAGCGATTTTTTTATCAATTTCTGATTTGAGTTCTTCAAGCGTAACTTCTCTTACTTCTTGAGGAGCTTCAACCGTTGTTTCAACCACTTCTTCAGAGGCGATACCGCGGAAACTGGGGAGCAGGTTGTTTTCATACAGAACATGCGCTGTCATAACAGAACCTAATAAAAAACTGGCGACAACACTTGGGGCTACCCATTGTTTCTTCTTCATCACACTATCCTCCAAGACGTGAATAAAATAATTCATGCAACTCATTACAAGAAGTGTGCCAACGTAATTTTTAATTTAACTCACGAGAATGTCGAAGAATGAAATTTTTGAAGTGTAAAAAAAATTTACAGGGGTAAAAAAAAGCTCCGAGATTCGGAGCTTTTTTAGTTTGAGTTTTAGAGGTTCTCGAGATTGTCCATGTTGGTCAGCATTTTGTTCATTGCTGCTTCCATTTTTTTGAACATTTCCACTTCTTGTTGGAAGCGGATCTCTTCAATTCTCTTTTTCACCATTAACTCATTTTT
>SBGE01000257.1 GCA_006226755.1 Deltaproteobacteria bacterium
ATCATTGCCTGGGCAAATCTTTTAGAAGCAGCAGACTCATAAAGTTTGTAAGTACCTTGATAAACTTTTCCAAGGCCTTCTCTTCGCGGAGTAAGCGTCAACTCCATAGTCTCTTTGTTAGGAGTCTTGTAGACCATTTTGTAGAAGTCATCGAGACCAGAGTTTGATGCTCCATCGTAAGAATAAAAACTGGATCCACCAAAGTTGAAGGCCCTTTTATAAGGTTTGCCATTTTTGTTTCCAAAAACGATCAACCAATCGCTCTTGTCAGAGACAGACTCTTTGACAACAGCAATATAAGTTTTGCCTTCAGGAGCGTCCGCCTTTTTGTAAACTGCGTGCAGTTTGTAATCCTCAGAAGCAAACAGGTTAAAGCTTGCTAGGACAAAGAAAATTGTCAGTAAAAGTGTTTTCATATTCCCCCCGAATAATGAATTTTGCGCACTATAAGGAGTAAAGGAAGGTGTGTAAAATAGATTAAAACTATTGGATCTATCTAATTTTGAAAATTGTCTTTTTCTTTTAATAACTTACGGGCAGAGGTTGAAAAAGCCTGTAATTTTTCCCTGATATTCACAACTTGTGACTTTTTAATCGTCCAATCTTTGGGCCTCAAAGGAGAGGATTTCACCTTCTTCTATGGAGTAGATGATGTTAATTGGGCGACAACAGACCTCGCAGTCTTCAATGTATTCTTGTCGCCCATAATAAGTTTCAAGCACCATTGAAATGGAGCTGAAGCAGTAGGGACATTGAAAAAAATATTCTTCTTCGCCTTCCATTAGAACTTCTTCATCAGCTCTTTTTTGAGATTGAGGTCAATATCGAAATACTGCTCAAGGCCACCATAAGCTTCAGAGGGAACATAGTTCTTGAGCCAACCTTGCTTTAAGAAAAAATCTCTTGCGTGTACTAGAGGAAAGAGAGGAACTGTGTCGAGTGCAATTTGATTCATTTTTCGAAAGTTATCTTCATGGACTCTTTTGTCAGTACTAGCAAGAGATGCATCAAACAGTTTGTCGAATTCAGGATTGGTATGCCCCATTCTATTGTATGATCCGGGCCAATTCGGTCCATAGAGAAGGTCAAAAAATTGGAATCCTGTAGGAAGACCTACAAACCATCCCAGGTAAAACATTTGAAAATCACCTTTCTGTGCTTTCTCGAGAAGTTTTCCCCAGGCCACCATTTCTACTCTAGCCTTAATGCCAGCTTTTTGCATTTCTTTCACAAAGTGTTCAGCCACTTGTCTGGCTCCAGTAGAGTTTCGAACAGTCATAACAAGTTCGGGAAGACCTTCTCCATTGGGATAACCAGCTTTCTTCAGTTCTTCTTTTGCTTCTTCAATTTTTGAACCGATATAAGGACTTATTAGAGGAGGAATATTGCCCGGGACATCTGGTGGAAGAACTGAGTTTGCGATTTCAGCGGTGCCATTATAGAAGAGTTCATTATATTCATGTTGATTATAGGCATAGGCGATCGCTCTTCTTAAGTGAACATTTGAGAGGTACTTGTCTTTATTATTAAAACCAAAATAGTAGACGTTGGTATTACTCTGAGTGATTCCAAGTTCAATTCCTTTGTCCATCATCTCTTTTGAAGCTTGTTTTTGAGGAGTTACTGCTTGGGTAAAATTATCTTTTGGTACTTCAAGATAATCAAGTTGTCCTTTCATGAAGTTCAGCCACTGAGTTTGGTTTTCATTCATGATTTTAACAATGATCTTATCAAGTAAAGGAACTTCTTTTCCGCCGTATTCTTCAACAAACTTCTTGAATTCATCTCGGGCAGATGTAGGGAACAGTTTTTTTCGATAGTTTTTGTTCTTTGAGTATTCAATACGACTTTTTCTTACATAACTGTCGAGTACAAAAGCTCCTGTACCAACAACGACATTAGAAAGATCATTCTTATAAAAAGTGATGGCCTCCATAGGGATAGGAGCAGTATTTGGAGAGGTGAGGTTGTAGAGAAAGTAAATATCTGGTGATTTTGTTGTGATATTCAAGGTTCCATCGTCAACAGCAACGACACCAGTCATTGGCATGGAGTAATCAGTTACTTCTTTTGATTTGTTCGCTTCATACCATTCTTCAAGTCCTGCAATTTGCTTTTTCCAATAACCATAGTGAGGAGAACTCAAGTGGGGATCAGCAATTCTCTTGAAAGTTGTAACGAAATCTTCAGCTTTTAAAAATCGAGGTTTTCCTTCAAAGCATTTACAATCGTGGTACTGAACATCAGTTCTAATTTTAAAAGTATAAGTCTTTTGATCATCAGAAACTTTTGGGAGATCAGCGCTAAGTGAAGGAAGAACTTTATAAGGACCTTCAAAAGGATGGGTTTCAAGAAGGGATTCATAAACTTTTCCAAGCTGAATCAAAGCCGCCAAACCAGTTGTCATTTGCGGATCAAAATGAGTTAAGGGTTGAGAGACTTGATTGAGTACTTTTAGGTTTGAGTTTTCCTGCTTACTCACACAAGAAACAGACAAGATTAAAATCAGTAAAATTAGTTTTTTCATGGCACCTCAGTTTTGCCATATTGTACCGAAAAATGGCCCAGGCCCAAACGATTCTTTATTGCATTACGCTATAGGCAAAACTAGAATAGAAGAATGAAATTCAATCTCGCATTTCTCATGCTCTTATATTGCTTCACAGCGAAGGCACAGCTTGCTGAAGGTGTGCGCCCTTTGGTGCTCTCTTCTGATGATTGGGTTTCAGAAGAAGCGGCCATGGATTGGGTGATCAAACGCTATATTCCCATTATTAGTGTGGAGCATCCTACAGATATGGAGCGCTTTAGAACAAAACTTCGAGAGTGGAACCCTCAAATTAAAAATTGGAAACGTATCAAGGCCTTCACTCCTATAAATGTCTACAGAAAGACTCCACTATGGGATGTTTCACTTGGTTTTCACACATACGATAACTCTGAAGAACT
>SBGE01000293.1 GCA_006226755.1 Deltaproteobacteria bacterium
CGTGAGTAAGGAAGCATCACACCTACAGTGACGCCAGCTCCGATCGCGGCCATTAAAAGATTTCTTTTTCCTGGTTCCATCTTTGAAAAAGCGGCAACACCCAGTGCGACCATTCCAATGTTTGTTACCAGTTGTTGACTCATTCTTTGACCACCATGTCTGGCGATGGCGTGACCAACTTCATGTCCCATTACTGCAGCTAGACCTGCTTCATTTTGGGCGTAGGGAAGAATACCAGTGTAGATTCCGATTTTTCCTCCGGGAAGACAAAAAGCATTGGGAGTAGTGCTTTCAAATGTTCTGACTTCCCATTGAAAATCGGCTCGATTTGCTACAGCAGAGATATTTCTTCCAACCTCAGCAACCATCGACTTGAGGCGAGTGTTTCTTGTTTCTCGCTCTTTGCTTTTTATATCATTCCAGGCCTGCATACCCATGGCCAATTCTTCTCCTTCAGGAATGAGAAGTAAGGCCTTGTTACCTGTAACAGGTGTTGAGCTACAAGAGCTAAAGAGCAGAAACAAAGTGAATGGAATCCAAAGTCTTAGAATGCGCATTCGTAATCAATGAATTTCACCTTTCGACCGGCGAAGACTTCCATGTTTCCTTCATATTTCGAATCACGTTCACTTGGTTTTTGAACGGTTTCTTTCACAATTCGGTACGCTCCTGGAGCGCAGGCCTCTCTCATTCTTTTGAGGGCCTTGCCTCTTCGTTGAGTGACAAGCTGCTCAAGTCCGTTGTGATTGTAAACAACAACTCCTCCAGTTGGTCTTCCATCTTTTGTGTAGATGACTTCAAGATCTGGAGCTACAAATTTTGTGCTGGCACAGGAAACAAATAAAAACAGTACTAACAAATTTTTCATGAAAAAAAGTATAGGGGAGAGATTAAGAAAAGTCTTTTATCTCTTCTTGTTTGAGTATTTCGATCGGGTAGTCATTTCCTAAAAATTCTATCAATCGCAGTAATTCATCTTTAAGACTGACATGTGTTTTGACATCGATGTCTCGATAGGGCTCCCCAAGGGACGTTTCCAATGTTGAGTAAAAACATAGGCCATCATTTGCTTCAAAAGTGAAGTAAGTGAATGCCGATTGATCCTTCGGAACTCTAATAATCATGTGGAATAGTCGGTTTTGTTCTATCACTTCACTCATTATTATAGATTGACACACGTACGTCATGTTTTAAAATATTAATAACATCGGACAGTTGGCCCTTTTTCAAAGTCTGATACGCTTTATAAGTCATGGAGGACAAAAAGTGAAAAGGATTTCAGTCAAAGATCCTCGATTTGTAGTTTTTTTTAGCTCAATATCAAGTATCACCCTTCTTTTGTCCCTCTTGGTCATGCTCTCAAGCTGCTCTTGGATTACCAGCAAGAGGTCTCTTTTTGGAGACGATACACCTGAAAAAGAAGATCAGCTGAAAACCGTACCTAAAGCTCAATACGACCAACTAAAAGAAAAGTATGAAAGTCTTCTGGCCTCCTCCAGACCAGAGCCTACGACTACGGATGGCAATCCTTTGCAAAATGATGGAAAGGAAAAAGAGCTTTTTGAAAACAAAGATCCTGACGACATCGTCAAAGAACTTAACAAGCTTGAACCAGGTACAGCTTCTGCTGGTGGCAGTACGCCTGAACTGGTTGAGACAGTAGATGTGTTTGGAAAAGGTATCGCAAAGCCAGATCCTTCAAAAGCAATTGTTTCAGCTGACTATGATAGCGTTGATGTTCAAGGACAAATTGAACAACTTCAAAAAGCGAGAAGACTACTTTCGCAAAACAAAATGGATGCGGCTTTAAATGAGTTCAAGCTGTTGGAAAATTCACCGGTAAGACAAATCCAAGTTAGAGCGAGATACAATATTGGTGAGCTACTCTTCAGGCAAGGAGAGTTTGATTTAGCGATGCAAGTTTTTGAAGACATCCTTCAAAAAGATGCTTTTTCTGGAATAGTCATCAAGACTCTAGGACGTCTGATTGCATGTAGTGAAAAATTAAAATTAAAAAAGAAACAAGAACAATATTATTCAATCCTTCATGATTTTTTTGAGGAGACTTAGAGAGCTGAATGATTAAAACATTCCTATTGCTCCTATTTATTTTAAACACGAAGCCTGTCTTTGCACAGGATGTGGAGTCCCTCGATCTTCTTGATAGTTCTGACGTAGAAATTCTTCTTAAAGAAAGTGAAAAAGACAAAGCTGCGGCTCAGAAATTGGATCTTTCTGAACTTGAGGAAGTTGATGATCTCGATTCATTGAAAAGTGATATTGGAGAGTCTGTTTTCAAAAAAGATGAAAAGAAAAAAGAAGAAAAGTCTGAAGAAGATGATGAAGAAGAAGATGATGATAAGGTTGCTGGTCCATCTATTGATCTGATTCCGGATAACAAGCCTGTTAATGAACCAAAATTTGATGTTGAAGATGCAGAAAAGCTTGAAGGCACTGTGATCTTCGATGTTGGTAATGAAGAAAAGAAGCTTCTTGAAACGGCTAAGTATATTCAAGGCAAGATCCCAGAAAAAGAGTGGGATGAAATTGCGACTGCCGCCCGTATTGAAAAGTACACAGTTCAAGAAGGTGATTGGCTTTGGAAAATTTCTCAAAAATTATTTGGTTCCGGTTTTTATTATTCAAAAATCTGGTCAATGAACCCACAGATCACCAACCCGCACGAGATTGAGCCAGGGATGGTTCTCGTATTTGATACGGGATCTTCGGATGCTATGCCTGAAGTTAAGCTTGGAGAGTTTGTTGAAGATAAAACTCGTGGCGGTGGAGAAAAAGTTGAAGGGATTAGAGGTCTCTTTGATTTCCAAGAATATGGAAAGAATGCTGAACCACCTTGGATGAAAGAAAGAGAGAAACTCGCTCAAAATGGAGCTTTCTTTCAGTAT
>SBGE01000250.1 GCA_006226755.1 Deltaproteobacteria bacterium
AATTCTTTAAGGATTTTGAAGCTCGTCACAAATATCAAGAATGTCCCAAAGATCATCTGTACCGTGGACTTCTTTAATCTTTTGATTGAATAGGTCCAAAATTGCAGTTGTAACTGAATTGGCACTCGCTGCTCTGTTTTTATGTGCTTGATCATAGGCCTTACAGTTATCACTGGCCAATGGTTGCATGCCAACTTCAAAAAGCAGATAGCGAGTTGAATCGACTTGTGATTGTTTTCGACCTCTAGCGACTGCATCCTGAATTCTTTCAAGAACAGTGTACTTGTCACCAAAAAGTTCATAAGCAAAGTTTGGATCAGCGTTATGCTTTTCAATTAGATACTTCATACCTTCAAGACAATCACCACATTTTCCCATTCCCATAAGAGGAGTATTTTCTTCGTAGTAGGTATCATTTGAATCAGTCCGGCCATAAGCATTTAGATCAGCACCGTGAGCAATCAGCAGGTCCACTGCCTTTCTTGCAGCTTTATCAACACCAGGTCTTGTTGTGACACCAATGCAACGTGGAATTGTTCTTAAAAGAGTAGCTCCTTTCGGGTCTAATTCCGTTTTTCCAGTTTCAAAACTGTACCAATGTCTTTCATCAGGATTCATGCCGCTTTTGAGATGCTTTTCAAGATTTGAAACATCTCCTTTAATACAGATATCAGAATCGAAAGAACTTAAAAGTTCAGCAGATGGAGTCCACTTTTCAGCGGCCAAAAGATGAAAAGAAAAGAGTAGTGCTACGATACTTAGTAGTTTCATTGATGTCCCCTCAGACTTTAAATTCGATTGCTTATATCAATAAAAAGGGTAGAAGTTAAGGGAACCTGTAAGAATGTAAGGCTTTGAAATTATGACTTAGAACGACCCAACTAGCTTATTTTTCATATACAGGTCCTAGATGGGACCTAAATGAGGTGAAAACTACACTCAGATTAGATATTTAGTCCGTCTTTTTTTCGATAGATTTGACGATTCTTCCACCAATGTTCAAAAGCATTTGATGAAAATCTCCCTGAATATCGGCAACTAGACCTTTTGTAACGTAGGAGACGTCAGCATAACGAACTCCGGCCAAACCAGGAACTTTTGGAGGAAAGGAGATTATTGAATAGAGTTCAAAATCACCCCCAGTACGAAACTTTGAAACATGATCGGTAAATTCTTTAGTGCTCATCATTTTGTCATAATTCGCTGGTGAATTACTGTGGTCGTCTTCATCTGAAATGACAATAACAACCAGTTTGGATTTTGGACGAAGAAAACGCTCACCATTGGCATCGAGAAAATGAGTCACAGCACCAAGGCCTTTTTCATCACCTGAACCGATAGTGCGAAGATTGAAGATATCTTTGAATTTGCTTACAAATTCAGGTTCATTCTTCTTATAAACATCAGAATTAAGTACACTTCCTTCATGGAGAAGCTCTAAAGAGGTACTAACAACTCCCATCTTGAAAGAAACGTTTTTTTTCAGAAACTCTTCAATAAAAATAGAGATCTTTTTTGAAACTTTCTCAAGGTGTTCCTTCATTGATCCTGAGTCATCAATAACCCACAAAATATCTACATTTCGATCGAATTTTTGATACTTGTTATCAAACGTTTTTATTTTAGTGCCATTCTTTTGGGATGATTTCTCACTTCGCTTGATTTCTTCTTTTTTAAGTTCATTTTCATAGGTGTTGGAAAAAACTTTGGCGATGTGTTTTTCCAATTCTTTTTGTGTTACAACTTCAGGAGTTCCATCGTCTTTTTTACCAATAGTAATGATTTTAGATTCATCTGTTGTTTCTTTTGAAACTTCAACTTTCTCAACAACTGTATTTGGACTTGATTCAGAGGTTTCTTCAATTGACTCTATAGGGTTCTTTTCTTTAACCTCGCTATCTGTATTGATTTGATTTGAAACTTCTTCTTTTTCCTTGCTAGTTTGTTCTGTCGACGAATCGTCTGGAATCTCATTGGTTTGAGTCCAAATCCAGAATCCAAGTCCAAAAATTAAAATGAGGAATGCTCCAACTTTATTCACGAAGACCTCAATAATAAAAGCCCGGCCTCATATGCAGGGCCGAGGTAGATAGAAGATAGGCAATCAATACAAGATAGCTTCTTCGTACTGTTAACTGCTCTTTTGGACATAGAATAAAACCAGTCATTGAAACTAGTGATAGAAAAATATTTTCTAGTCTAAAGAAGAAAGTGGAAATGACAAAGACGAGAAGGAGAGCATGTTTTGTTTTTTCAAACTTCTTTGTCAGCATCAACCCAACCAAGATTCCTTCAACAATAACAACAGAACCGGCCAATAAACTTCCAATCAATCCTAAACTAGAAATAGGGTTGTTTAATTTTAATGTTTTTCCAAAATTTTCTGCATTGGCCAAGAAGTCATTTAGAAGTTGAGAGTTTGAAGCAGTTATTTCTGAAAAATTTGGAATAAAAGCTTTAAAGACAAATTTAAGGATACCCCCACGGAGAATATAATCGTGGAAGAGTCCTCCTTGCCAGTAAAAAAGACTCGCACCTTTATGAAGTGTGGCCAATCCCATAAAGACGGTAAACATCCATTTAAATGAGGTGATCAGAAATTTTTCTTTATTTTCTAATTGGTAATGAGTGAGACCAAAAATTGCAGAAAAATAAACCATAACGAAAAGATGGTTAGCCGAAGCGAAATAGTTTTGAGCAACGTGAATCGCCATCAAGGCAGACAAAGAAAACCAATAAAGAGGTTGCTTGAAAAGATCCTTCATAAAGTAAGCGCAGAGAATAGTAAGAACCCCTGTAGATCTAATGAAGGGGGAAATTCCCTCATACTTTACAAAAGTGATCATGAAGACCATTGAAAGAATTTTTCCAGCAATATCCAGAGTATCTTTAAGATCGAATAATGAATGTTGTCTAACTTCTGAATTCATTTAACAAGCTCACATTCATTTTTAATTATTTCATATTTGTATTCATCTGTTTTAGGATTTAATTTCAACTCCCCAACCTTGATGCAAATATTACTTATTTTTTGACCAGACTGATTAGCGATGGCTTTAAAATCTTTTGCAAAGCTTTCAAGTCTGGAACGATAGGGGAAATAGCGCATCTTTTGCATCTCATTTTTAAACCAAGCTGCAACATCTGAGGATCGTTCTCCAAAAGATTTCTCTTCAACAATTCTTTTTTGCAATTCATCTGGTCGTTGAAGCACACGAAATCCATTAAAATCATATTCAAGCCAGATCGTTCGCGCTGTGTTGGGATGCAAAGTGGTATACATTCCAAAACCACCACCTTTCCACTCCGTGAGGTCGGTCGTAAGGAATATTCCCCATTGAATCAATGCAATGAATAAGGCCAGACTTGGAATAATTAAGATTGCCTTGTCTGACCTTAGAAAAC
This sequence comes from Deltaproteobacteria bacterium, assembly GCA_006226755.1. Taxonomy (GTDB): domain Bacteria; phylum Bdellovibrionota; class Bacteriovoracia; order Bacteriovoracales; family Bacteriovoracaceae; genus M0603. Next base: position 3,406 of record SBGE01000250.1, read on the forward strand.
TTTTTTTCACATTACTTTCCTATTGAAAGTCCTTCAAAATATCTTCTTGAGTCATTGTTATCATTAGACTCTCTTTCAACAAATGAATCAAGCATTGATCTGATATCAGTTGGAATGATCGTAATGTTACCAGGATTCACAAGAACGTCTCTTCCTGGATTAGTCAAAGGATCAAGGTTTGGTCTTCTTGGTCCAAGAGGAAGTCCACCACCATCACCAGCATCAGGTCCAGCAGGATAGATTAATGGGTTTACAGTTCTGTAGCCAACATTTGGATCTCCATCATCAGCAGGGCCACAATTACAATCAGCATCTTTCACACCTCCGTCACCGGCATGTGCTGTCGCGATTGGTTGAAGATCTGTGTTTGAGGCGATCATCACCAGAAGTAAAAGAAATGGAATAATAAATTGCTTTTTCATAGCTGCTCCTTTTGTGTTTGCATTGGTAAAGCATAGAGCATGCCATATTTGTGAGATGTATTTTTAGGTACTTGGACTGGTTAAGTGTTCCGAATTAGAAACAATTCGATGGAATATCGTATTAAAAGGAAAAAGACCGATCGCCTTGGCGGCTGGCGACCGGTCTAAATAGGGCCACCTATTTTTCACACTTATCAAGAAATCTATCGTAGTAGCCACCAGTCAAGCGACAAACTTCTTCGAGAACTTGTTGACGTTGAACTCCATTGAGTTCACCTTCGTCTGTACATGGAATATTTTTTAGAATCAACGTTGCGACTCCGAGACCAGCATTGAGAGCAACTATCGATTTTGTCACAACTGGCTCTGGAGCAAGAAGACAAATCGCGTTCACAACTCCAAAACTTGCTTGAACTGTATAAATTGCATTAAGAAATCCTTCTTTTTCGAGACAGGTCATCTTGTTTTCACATGGGGCGAACACTAGTTCGTCTTGTGCGTAACCGTCAGAGATACTGAAGGTTGCAATGATCATGAAGATCGCGAGAATCAGATTTTTCATATTAAGCTCCTTGTAGGTTTTTGTATTTTTTATGACTCAACAAACAGATAGCGAAGTTGAGTAAATTGACGTTATTCCAGGTCATCAGTTGATAATCCCGATTAAAGGTGTAGACGGCCATGGAAACAACGGCCATCAGAAGGAAGAAATTACTTTTTGCTTTCATCATTTATCCTTGGTTGAGTTCAAGGACCTTTAAGCAAAGGATATGCCAGATAAATTGAAAGCGTTTTTAGTGATTTATGGAGTTTTCTTTCGAATGTGGAACAAAAAGTTCCCCTGCCGAAACAGGGGAACTGGGGGGAGTGTATTTACTTGGCCTGCTGTGTAGACCAGGTAATGGATTGATTAATTGATACTTCTTCTAATTCTGAGTGGGTTAACTGCTCTGATGCACCAAAGCTCTTGCGATCTGTCCTTTGAGATTCACATCCGGCAAGTGATACATTTCTCGACTTTACGATTTTATTGATGATGTGATCAGTATATTCATCAGCATCTTTTTGTCTTTCACATTTGTTACTTTCAGTCGGAGAACCCCAGCATACGAAATTTCTACAAGTATGCTTAAAAGTTTCCTCATCGATCTTTCTCCACTTATCTCCGAAAAGGTAGCACTGCTTAATAGTCTCAGCCACATTTTCTTCGAGCCAGATTCGAAGCTTATCATCTGAAGTGCTGGCTTTCGAAGCTATAGCACATTTTCTGATGTTTGATTTTTCACAGTGAAAAAGACCGTTGCTCTCTTTAATTCTTTTGTCGAGATCCTTTTTTACAGTCTGAAGATGTCTTTTGATTTTTTTGTCACTGGCGATAGCATCCATGAGACGATCTGAAGAAAATTTGAGGTTGTCACTTACTGTTCTTCTTTGTGCCTTGTCTCCCGCAAGGTGAACTAGGTGATCTCCTAGAATGACTCCGGCTTTAATCGTTTTTTCTGCGGTATAGAGGTTCTTGATCGAATCCGGATTCTCCTGCGACTTGGCAGAGTTGATCAGTGTCTGAAACTTACTTTCATCACCAGAGCTTGGAATTTCCTTATCTGTTGCTACAGCTTGGTAGGCCTTAAGGAAATCAGCAGCTGCTTTAACCTGTTTTTCTTTACCTGCTGAAGCGGTAGCGAAGTCATTTCTATTTCTCTTGAATGAGTTAAGTAATAGACTTAGTCTTTCCTTTGAAGCAGGAGAGATTAACTCAGGGTTCGCATTAGGGACAACAAAGTCCTCAAGAAACTTATACATACTAGCATCTTTCCCATACTGACTTTTTAAGTCGTCATTTGATTTGTCCATGGCCTTCGCCAACTTATTTGCTTTCTCGACTAGAGCATGAGCACAAGTTGAATCAGCTTTGATATTATCGATATCAACCAAGTTGCTTCCTTGAGTTCCATGATAAAGGACTCTCTCTGGTGCATTGAAAGAAGCTGGCTCAAGTTCTGTCATCAGATCAGAGAAAGTTTTAAACTCTTCTGAATCCCAATCCCACACCAATTCCTCTTGAATCGCGTTCATGGCCTTAAGAAGATTTGCAGCTTGTTGTCCACCTTTTCTTGGCCCCGCATTCGGATCAAAATCTTTTACAGTTTGAACAAATTCCTTAAGAAAAATACTTGTTTTTTTGTCACTATAATCTCTTGTTAATTCTTGATACATGTCGCTGCTTTCGATTTTTGGGATCATGAATTTTTCAATAATATCTAATTGAGTTGATCCAGTACCGTAAACTTCTTCAGCATTTTTAGAAGTTGCAGTTAATAGATCTTTGAGTCTTCTTGCTTCTTTAAAAGCGTGGCTACTACATTTACCTGGATTCGAAGAAAGGCTGATTTCATAGGAACATTCCGACTCCTCTCCATTTTTTCTTGTTTTTCCAAAAAGTGCTCTTGTCTTGTCTCCGGCATCTTTGAGAGCAGTAGTTAGATTTCCTGTGTCTCCTGGTCTTGCACCAATTGGAGTAAAACAAGCATCATCATTGGCAATCGTTCTTCTGTTTCCATTTTGATCAAATATATTTTCATCGATGAAATTATCCATACCATCTATTCCTGAAAGGAGGTCGACAATAGGACTAATTTCTTTTCTCTCTTGAGTTTTACATTTGAATGAATCACCAAAACGATTTTCGAGTTTAATCAAATCTTTAAGATCACATGAGGCCTTGTCGGCTTCCCAAGCATGACATAAAGCTACTTCATAGTGTTTTTTATCATCAATCATATTCATGATTTTTTCAGCCTCTTCTGCTCCTCTCTCGTGAACTCTTTTCATAATTCCTGAAAAGATAGATTTACCGAGAGTTGCTCCGATGCTGACTAGTGGGTTTCCTGATATCATTGATAGATCTTCTGCAACATTCATTACTGATTGAAGTGTCGCTCTCCAAAGAGGACATTCTTGGGTTGTTGCATCCATTCCAAAGAGAAGATCAATATAATTTTGAGCATTGGAAATAGCATCTCCAGCAGCTTCTGCATAAGCATCTTTTGTGCTTTGTCTTCTTTCTTCTCTGTTATCTTCTGTGTATTCTGCGTATTTGGCTTCACATGAGGTTTCTACATGAAACATCATTTCATCATTTTTGTTTTGAAGACAAGAGGTGAGACCTGAGAGGGCTGCATCTTTATCGGCTTCATATTGAGATTCATAGTTGGAAAGGCAGTTCGTACCTTTTCCTGACTGACTGTCAAACCAAGAGAATTTTGGACTTACAAGATCTTTTGCAAATTTTCCATTACTGTCATGTGCATTCTCAAAGTGTTTCCAAAATTGTGTATTAAGTGTTTCAAACCATCCGCCGTAATTTCCACAAGTGATTGTAACACCATTAAATGTATAGGGATTGTCTGGTTGTTTTTCAGTACTAGCTTGATTACCTTTCAACTTTTCTTTTAGTGCTTCAATTTTAGTAGTTAGATTTGATGAGCTTCCTTTTGTTAGGTTTTGAAATTGATTACAGGCCTGATTTTGAGCATCATATTCTTGTCTTCTTCTAAGGGCTTCAGCATTTACGAAATCAGCCAATGGTTTTTGTATTTCAAATGGATCAATTACGTTCAAAGGGCACTGCTCATGATAGAGAGAACCATTCGATTGAGACTGCGGTTGAGGATCCATTGATGGATCTTCTCCATTCATCCCCGGGCCTATATCATCTCTTCCTTGTAAAATATCTCCATCATTTCCAGCAATTCCACCTTCATTCACCATTCCGCCACCTTTTGGAGGTTCAACGAATTGAGCATTGGCAGAGTTAAAAGAAAGGATCAACATAAACTTTAACAACATCAACTTTTTCATTTGATACTCCTTCTCGTTGCTGCAAGGAACTCTTCTACACTGGCAATTGCACGACTTCTTTCAATTGTGGTCTTGGCAGGAACAAAATAACTGACAACAGTATTCATGGGACCTGTATTTGATTTTCCAATTTCATAAACCACAATCCCGTCATCGTTTTGTTCAAAACATAAGCTTCTTTTGGCAATTTCAATCATAGAACGATTAAATTGCTTACCTGATTTACAAAAACTTTTTTGAACCTTTTGAAGATTCCCTTTTTGAAACCAAGAGCTTGCTTCAACATAAACTTTAACAGAAGAGTCTCTCTCCTTTTCAAAGACGTGTGGCATGTGCATACCAAGTGACTTTGTTTTGAAATGGAACCAGTCTTTCTTTTCAAATGAAATAGATGAGCTTCCAATATAAATCTGGTCATTGGCCTTTACCACACCAGAGAGAACAATTAACATCAACAATAACTTTTTCATCTCCAACACTCCCTTTAACTCTCATTAACTTTTTTGACTTCTTCTTAGTTACTTGGTCCATGTATTAAGCAGGCTCTACTTAAACTCAACTTTGTGCTAAGGCTTACACAATTTCCGTTTTGTTTATATGACCAAACATTTGCATCACCGTGAGCCTGAATCAAAGATGGACACGTCTTTGAACCAGGGCTTCCAAAATAATACTGTTCATTACAGTTTGCAGTACCGTAGAGACGAGTTTGATATCTGTTATAGTAACCACCGCCTCCTTGATGATCTCTTTCCTGAATGGCACTAAGAAGGACGAGACCGATGCATGTTTCATCTCCATTGCAGTTAATAATCTGTTGCCTATAACTTGAATTAGCAGGACTTCTTTCTACTAGAACTTTTGTAAAACCTTCGCTGGTTGATAGTAGTAGAGTCGCAATTAGAATAATTTTTTTCATCGTAAACCTCCGTCACTTGTCTTGAATAGATTTTATGGCGGAGGGAAATTTGAGTGGGGTTAAGGAGGCCTCATTTGGAAAAATGGGGCTAATTACCAAAAAGGGGATACGGAAAAACAGCTAGTTAAGGAGTTTTTTGAGCATTTCTTTGCGGGCCTTATCATCCGTCGGAATCATTTTATTGCCACCAAGATTTCTCACTTTAAAAGGAAGTGGTCCAAAACTGGACTTCGATTTGACATATTTTTCGATCTCAAGAGCAGTGATCGACATCATGTACTTCTTTATTTCTTCTTGATCTCGTGTGATGACGTGTCTTTCAGTGGTCATACCTACCAAGTGACCGTTAACTGGAGAAAAAAGAGGACCGCCTGAATCACCACCACATTGAAAGACGTTCGTTTCAATAGTTTCAACACCATCATTTCTTGTTACTTGAACTTTCCCCAAGTTCTCTTGAATGTCGGCCCAGGTTTTAATGATTTCCCCTGATTTGACTGACCATGGAGGATCTTCACAATGGCCAACGAGTACCACTTTTTGTCCAAGCCCGATTTTACTTCTTGAAAAACTAAAAAATTTCTTAGGTTTGTAATTCTTGGCCTTTAAAACACAGAGGTCGATTTTTCTTTTGTCTCCACAGTCTGAGAATTCAATATTATTGATTCGTTCTTCATTACTGGTCAGAAATTCGACTTGGTAATCTTTTGGATTTTTGATGGCATCTTCGATAACGTGATGATTAGTCACAAAGATACCCGATTTCGAAACAAAGAAGCCAGCTCCCACAAAGGCCAGTTTATCTTTTTTATAGCCTCTTATTAAAAGAGTGGAATTTATTCCTTCATTAATAACTTGTTTCTGACTTTTAATGAGACCAGCAGCATGAATGTTGAATACAGCCGAAAGTATTAGAAGGATTTTCACTTTGAAATCCTTGCAATGGCATTTTGAAAGAGTTTTCCAAGTTCTGTATTGGGTCCCATCAATTCTTTACAAAGAAGAAGCTTCTTTTTGTAGCTCAAGTTAATGCCTAGAGTTTGTGCGCCAGATAGTTTTTTATAGATATCGATTTCCGCTTGAGCACCTTCCGATTTAGTTCGAATCCAATGAAAGAGGCTTGCAATATAATCTTCATTAATTTTTTTGAGTTCTTTAAAACTGGCCGAAGATTTATGTATATCTGTTTTAAGATAATCCATTAGTCCCGGAATCCCTTCCATTTCATCTTTGTTGAGAACATAGAGTCTAAATCCGTTGTAAATCACATGATACTCGGCTTCTGCTGATTTAAGAGTGTAGTAATAGGGTTTGGTGTCAGACCAGAGGTTCCAGTATTTAATGCTTCGATCTTTGAAGTCTTGAAGGTAGATAACCTTTCTTCCGCGATAGAAGCCAAGATAGATTAAAGCAGGGGTGTTAATGTCTTGATGAATCTCGTTGATCACTTGCTGTTCGCTCAAATAGCGCAAGCAACGTCCGGCCTTCATCATCAGTTCCATATTATTACTAGTAATGAATTTAGGAGAGACGCGAGCAGCTTCTTTATGAGAGTCGCTATTAAGGTCTCTGAAGTTTTTATCAGTAATAAGACCAGCTTGAAGTGAAAAAGAAAACAGTAGCAGTGTAAAATATTTCATTGAGAGGAAGCGCCCCCGTTATTTTGAGGGACATATTGATACTCATAAGTTGGAGTTGTTCTCACTGGAGCACTTGGCGTTGGGGTTGGCTTTACGGCCTTCTTTTGACACGAATTAGAGTAGTAGCCAGGAAGTTTAAGGCCATTAATCTTGCAGGCAATTCGATTGAATGATTTTTCTTCAATACCAATTTCATTGATCAAAAAGTTAAAGTGGGCTGGGCCTTCAAAGGAATCAATCTCTTCTTTGGGAAGATCTTGTACCGTCATGGCAAAATGAAACATCTCAGCACTAGGTCTTTTTGAAATCACATGAAACTTACAGAATAATCTCGAGAGAAAAACGTGTGTCTTGATGACTCGTGCCGGGAAAAGATCTTCTCTTTTTCCTTTCTCATTGTATTCATAGATTTTGACAATAGCGTCTTCTTTATAGAATGAAATTTCAACTGCTAGACCTTTGTTCTTTTTATCAGGTTCGCACTGAATAGAGTTGAAGAACCCAATTTCTTGAGCGCTTACCGTGAATGAAAAAATGAGCAAAAACAAAGTTTTGAGCATAAATATATTTTAGAGTGAATGCTCAAAAAACAGAAGTTGGGAACGTTAATTCCTATTATCGGATTAAAAAGCCCCAGTATGGACTGGGGCCTTGGTCAAATTACTTTCTGTCTCTACAAAATTTGAGAGTATAGCTCAAGCTTCCTCTGAATTCTGGTGAGAAAGTTCCATTGTTGTTGATGTAAACCTTTTTGATTTCAAGGTTACCAACAGAAACAGCTCCAGATCTTCTAACGTTACAGTTATTAGATTGAGCTGCCCAACGAACATCTCTTTGAGCTGTCATGTTGTCAGCAGCTACTTCGGCATTGGCAACAACGTCAGCTTCAGTCATACCTTTGATATAAACTGATCCAGTATATGAAGTTGTACCAGCAAAAGAGGAAACAGAAGCAAAAAGAGTTACAAGGGCAATTAGTTTTTTCATTTGGTTCTCCGTGTGAGGGGTTAGTAGTTATCAAAAAAAAATTATCTTTCCTAGGATGAACACAAAATAAAAAACACTTTTTTTTCTGGCCATGCTGATGAATCACTTTTGCAAAAAAATTGTATCCATTTGAGTACAAGTTCGGTGTCAAAATGTCTCTTAACTCTAAGTTAACGAAGAGGGTTAGATGACAGTTTTATCTGTTTGACGGAGAGATTTAAGAAAAGTACAAAATGCATTCTTAAATTTGAGTACACACGAATCAGGAATTATGCAGCAACCCAATTTGGAAAATTACCTCGATTACAGAGAGTATCTGTGTGATTTTTTTGAATTTAAAAAAAATCAACGCGCTGATTACTCTCATCGAATGTTCATGCATAAAGCAGGTCTCAAATCTCCCAGTCATTTAAAAAGTGTAATGAGTGGCGAGCGGAATTTGACTAATAAATCACTTCCTAAATACATCAAGGCCATTGGATTCGATAAAAAAAGAGAAATTAAACTTTTTGAACTTCTTGTTTCCTATAATCAATGCAAGGATGCACAAGAGAAAGTGGATATCTTCAGAGAAATCCTCGGACTCAAATCCAAAAGAGGTTTGACGAGTATGGAAGAAAGTCAGTTTCGCTTTCTTTCCGAATGGCATTATGTGGCCATTTATGTACTGATTGATCTCGTCGACTTCAAAGCTGATCCTGAATGGATTGCAGCAAAACTTAGAAAAAAAGTTAGTCCAAAACAAATTGAATCAGCGATCGAAGGACTTGAGTCACTTGGACTCATTAAAAAAGATTCAAAAAGAGGATACGTTCAAACAGGTGGAGCCCTTTCTAGTCCTGATGAAGTCAGGCATACGGCCATTCATGAGTATCATAAGACGATGTTGAATCTTGCTTCTCAATCATTGATTGAAGATGATCTTTCAACCAGAGAATTTAATGGTGTAACGTTACCTATCCCAAAAGATAAGCTACCTGCACTCAAAGAGAAAATCAGACAATTTAGAAAAGAGATCAATCAACTGGCAAGTAATCTGGAAAATCCAGATGAAGTCTACCAACTAAACATTCAGCTTTTTCCCTTAACAGAGGACAGACATTGATGCGATGGTCTTTATTGCTTTTATTAAGTTTTCAGCTTCATGCCAGAACAATGGGAGGAGTAGATGTTGGAAATGGACATGTCGTTGTCGGTTTCGATACTCCTGGCTTTAAATTAGAGCATGATCTTCAAACTTACGCTGAGGATCAGATCTTTTCTATCCAAGAGGGAATTCATCCAGATGTTCTGGCACTCGCTATGAAGGGAGAATGTGCAACAAATGGTGTTCAGATAAAAGGATTGGAAGTTCAAAAATATTTTCCGATCGATGTAGTCAGGAAGTTCTCGATGAGCCGTTATAAAGGCCATTACATTGTAGAGCTCTTTCAATGCAAGAGACCTGAGCGGATTAAAAAACCTGAGTATTCAAGGTTTAATTGAAGCTAAACATGGTAAAATGGGGGACATGAAAAAAGTCACCCCCGTAAAGAAAATTCTCATTTCAGTTTTGGCGACATTCACCGCCATGGTGGCGATGAAGTTCTTTCTTGATTTCAGAAAAGAACTCAAGCGAGTCAAGGCCTCTGCAGGTTTTACTCCTGCAAGATTTGATTTGCGTGATATGGGTTGGGCGAGTGGTGCCAGACAACAGGCCTGGGGAACATGTTGGATTTTTTCAACCTATTCAAGTCTTGAAAGTAATCTTCTGATCAATAAAGGCTGGGAAAAAGCTGGAGAAAAAGGTCTGGTTGATCTTGCTGAATATCATATGGATAAATTCAACTCTTTCACTAGGAAGGGAGATCAACAGCACGTCAAAAGCGATTGGTATTCAGGACAAGGTGAAAATTTCCCTGGTGGCAATCACGATGATCTCAACTCCGGTGTTGTCGTCCACTTGGGAGGCGACTATCGAATGGCCACGGCAATTCTTTCCAATAATAGAGGAGCAGTTCAAGAAAGACTCGTTCCAACAATTAAAGGTCACTCCGATCAAAAAATATTTGGCGACTCCCCGTGGGAAGGAGTGCTTCTTGAAAATGACTACACTTATTTCGTACCAAAAGACGTGGAATATCTCACTCTCTTTGGCAGTGATGAAAATAAAAGAGAGGCCATCAAAAAGGCCATTGTTCGCTATGGCGCAGTTGCGTCGACTCAAAATATGGATGACACTCCTGTTGGATCAACAAAAGAAGGGATGGAAATTCATATGTATCGTGGCAAAGATAAAATGAATCACGCCATTTCTTTAATAGGTTGGGACGATGACTTCAAATACAAGGAGCATAAAGGCGCGTGGCTAGTCAAAGATAGTGACCATAAAGATGAAAAAACGGGAAAGCATATAGGGTATTTCTGGGTTCTCTATGATGACGTCCATGTGGGAAAAGATCCTTATATGGGAGGAGTCTCTTTTAGAGGAGTAGCAAAGAGAACTTATGACCGGGCATATACTCATGCTTACCATGGCTGGCGTTATTCGACTGGAGATGATGGCAAAGTCAAATCAGTGGCCACATCTTTCAATTTGAAAGAGGGTGAAAAAGTTCATTCGATCGGTGTCTACACCACCTCTTTAGATGTCAAAGTTCAATTAGAGATCTACTCCGAAATAAATGGAGTACTTCTCAAAAAGATAGAAGAAGAATTTTACTATCCGGGATTTCATCGTATTGATCTCAAAAGGCCTTTGGATGTGGGACCTAAAAAGAAAGTTTTCGTTGTTCAGAAAAACTCGGATAACAGTTATGCCTATGATGCCTCCTTTACATTGGATGTGCTTTTAAGTGAACTTCCGAAATGGGGAGAGCCTGTCGATATCAATTCAAAGGCCTCATTGAATGAGAGTTTCTTTCATGATGGGCGTTCCTGGATTGATTTTGCTTCTTATAAAAATAGTCGTAACGGCCAAATGCTCAATGAACACGCTGCATCCAACAACACCGCCAGCGTGGCACTCAATGTCTATACCGTGAAATAATTGCACGTTCTGATGTTCTCGTTTTACATGGTTCGAAGCGCAATGTTTCAATAGCGGAACAGGGGACAACGAATTACACACGAAAAACTAATAAGTTGGACTCTTCGATGGTGGCACTGAATTTGCTTATCTCGAAATGAGGGTAAATTTGTGAAAAGTGCTTTTATTTGTAGAAACAGAAACGAAGCTCTTGCTGAGATTTTTTCGAGCAAAGAGTTTTCATCTTTTGAACATGAGATTCATGTTCTAAGTGATTTGACTCAAAATCAGTTGGACGATCTTGGTCGTCAGGCCTTGGAGGGGAAGTGTCTGCTCTGGGATCGTCTGACTGCTGCCCATACTTTCAATGAAAATGAATCCATTAAGTATCTTCATGTGAAGTCTGCTCTTGAGCAGGTCCCTGCGCTTCGAACGTTGAGACTCAATCAATGGGGAAGTGAAATGGAGTGCTGGAAACAATGGCGTTTCATACATAAGTATTCAAAGCTTGTGAAAACTCCCTGGTTTTATCTAGGGCCAATCAAGCTTCTAGAAGTTCCATTGTCGATTGAATCAGTTCTTTCTACTCGTATTGAAGAAGAACCTGACTTTCGTACAAATACAAAACTAAGCTCACATGAAAATGGTTTGGTTTATCAAAAACCTAAAGGCATCCGTGTTCGTGTGTTTTTTATAGAGGATAAGTATTATCTTCATTTCCCAACACTTCCTGATTCTGATGAATTCAACTCCATTCAAATCGATGGAATTGAAAGTATCGTTGTAGAACTTAAAGAAATCTTAGGAATCAATTGTGGTGAGTTTCTTTTCTTCTATAGAAGTCAGGAATTGGTTTTCGGTAAGGCCGAAATCGGTCCAAGTGTTGAGACACTTAATTCAAAAGGCTTTAAATCCTTCTTGATGGACTTTGCCAGAGGGGGAGTACTGCAATGAATTCTGAACTTAAAAAACAGCTCCATGATCTTAAAAGCTGGCTTGGTGGCGAATCTCTAACTGTAATTCCAGCGAACATCAAGACTTCTGCTAAAAGACGAATTGAAGAATCGTTTAAAGTTAAAAAAAATAACTTAGAAAAGCTGATCTCTACCAAAAGTGGTTTGGGTCGTGCTTATGATGTTCTCACCGATGCAGAACGTGAAAAATTCTTGATGTCGCCGATTGTAGCCTATAATCTGATGTACAATTGGACTAGAAAAGATCTGTTCGAAATCAATTCATGGCTTCATCTTTTTTTGACATGGCTTGGAAAAACCAAAAATACGGTTCATTACTCTGGTGGAGACTTCCTCGGTGAAAAGTTTTATCGTCAAGGAAAGGCCTTCTATTCTTCTCCAAAGAGTCATGGCATTGTCATCGATCTCAAATCAGCTAACCCAGGTTATAAAGAGGAAGAAGAAAAAGTCATTGTTCAAAAAATAACAGATTCATTGGATTTCATGAAAGAGCATTTTGCTCCATACTTTGAACTTGTGACTCTAATGATTCAAACGATTCAGATATCAAGACCTCAGAAAAATCATCAATATGATATGAGGTCTCATTACCATACCCCAGGTGCTGCTTATCTTTTGAAT